>NZ_JANFPJ010000003.1:0-289478 GCF_032227045.1 Pseudidiomarina fusca | reverse complement strand
ATATCAGGTGTTTTAAGTCACGGAAATTATCCGGGATTGGTCCGTTCTGATAGAGGATGTCTGAAAGCTGTTGCATCTCGGTGTGACAGATAAAATTATAAAAGTGTTGTTCATCTTCATCCATGTCAAGGTAGTGCTCTAACCAACTGAGCTACGGACGCACATTCTGAGGCGTTCACGATTGTGAACGGGGGCTATATTAGTCATTCTGCCACACGACGGTGCAAGTGGTTTCTGCCCTGTCGTTGCTCGATCGCGTAAGTTTCGACCTATTCTAGAAACCTAGCGGTATTCCGAAGCTGAACAAGCTAACCAACTAAGCTGTCCATACCACCATAAATGCTAGCGCAGCTGCTGACCGAGGAGGTGCTGAGCGATTAAGCGTACCACGTAGCTTAGTTTGAACAAACCAGCTAGAAATAGCTGTAAAAAATGCAACACAGCCACTGTCATTAGTGGGAACTCGGCTTCGAGACCCCAAGCAAGATAGGCTACTACTAAGAATGCTCCCAAAAAGATAAGCATGGCGTAGTTGGCACCCGTTAGGAGGCGCTGGGCTGTTTGCTGTTGAGCCGGGCTGGGGCGATTAGCCTGATGTGCTTGGTGTGCTGCAACAGCGGTAGCAGCGGCGCTACTGAAACGAGTATCAATGGTAGTCATAGGGCACCTTGGTTGCTGTACGTCAAAACAGTCATCTTCAATGTATGTTTTAATAAAATGCATTATGCATGCATGTTTGATGCGGATCAAGCTTTGGGTTAATATCTGCTTTGTAAATGCACCTTTACGGCGGTCTTATGCAATTAAAAAAATATACGGATTACGGTTTGCGCATCTTGATGTACTTGGCCAGTTACGAGCAGGTGGGCGAGGGGGCTAAGTTGGCAACGATAAAAGAGATTTGTGCTACGTTCGATTTGTCAGCTAATCATGTGAATAAGGTGGTGCATCATTTAGGACGGCTAAAGTTAATCGAAACTCGTCGTGGCAAACATGGTGGGTTTTTGTTGGCGCAGGCGCCAGAGCAGATCTCGTTGGCTTTTGTGATAAGGCAGCTTGAGGGTGATGAGAAGTGGATTGAATGCGAAAATCCCTACTGCGTGGCGATGCCTGCTTGTGAGCTAAAAGGTATAGTGGCACGTGGAAAAGAGTTGTTTTACCAGTACCTTGAACAATATTCGCTAGCCAGCTTGATGGTGCAGGCGCCACAATTACGTGAGATATTCACGGTGGCGCGCGGTGAGTTAAATTAACCGGCACGCCACCTTTGTTCAAGTTTGATTAAAACCCAAGCGGGATGCCAAAGCTGAAAAACGCGACTAACAGCGCGGTCCATACCAGCATAAAGGCCAGTGAATAGGGCACCATCATGGCAATCATTTCACCAAAGGTGAGTTGCGGATTATATTTGCGCATAAAGGCTAAGATAATACCGGCGTAACTCATCATCGGGGTGATGATATTGGTTGATGAATCCGCCACTCGGAAGGCTGCGGCGACTAAATCGGGTGTCATTTCGCTATTAACCAAGTACAGCATCGGAATAAATATTGGGCCTAACAGCATCCATTTAGAGGTGAGCCCGCCGACGAAAATATTAATGATGGCGGTAACTAGGATAAAGCCAATCAATAATAATACCGGAAAGCTTTGTAACCCTAAGTTAGTGAGTAAAGTAGCGCCTAGATAGGTGATGTAGGCGCCAAGTCCGCTGTAACTAAGTACACCCAGAAAGTTATAGCAAAAGAAAGTAAGCACCAAGATGTAGCCCATGGTGTCCATCTGTTTCACCATGGCTTTCACGACATCTTGCATCGAGGTAAAACGTCCGCTTGCCACACCAAAAGCAACACCCACTGCGGTAAAGACGAAAGTGATAAGTAGGATCACGTTATTCAGGTAGGGAGTAATGGTTGCGCCCTCGGCGTTTTGATAGGGTGCCAGGGGGCCCACTGCTAAGCCATAAACAGCCAGTAACGCTACCACTAGAGCAATGCCTGCGGCACGTAAACCTTTTTGTTCTTGCGCAGTGACATCAAAATCGCCGAGCTCTAATTCAGCTGGGATGGTATAGGGCTTTTGCTCGAGTCGCGGTTGCACAAATTTTAACGTAACCCAAGCCCCTACCGCACCTAACACGAAAGTTGAAGCCAAAATGAAGTAGTAATTCATGGTGGCTGGCGTTAAAGGTTCTCCGGCTTGATTGGTGAAAGGAATCCCCTGAGCTTCGGCAAAAACTTGAGCGTTGACCCCAATAATGACATCAATCGGGGTTGCGGGAATTAAATTGGCACTAAAGCCGGCGGAAACTCCGGCAAAAGCTGCGGCCATGCCGATCAGCGGGTTTTTGTTTAAGCCTGCATAAAGTAGCCCGGCCAGCGGGATCAAGATCAAGTAACCGGCATCGGTAGCAATGGAGCTCATGATGCCAATAAAGACGAGGAATAAGGGTAACCAATTAATGGGTAAGCCGCGTGATACTTTCTTTAAGATGGCGCCAAATAATCCAGAGTGTTCTGCAATGCCTACCCCTAGCATGACGATTAAGATAACGCCAAGCACGCCGCCACCAAAACCTAACCAGTTAGCTAATAACGCATTATCAAACAGCCATACCACATTGTCGCTGGCCAGCATGTTTTTGATTTCATAGGCTATGGGTTGCCCATCGCCACCGTAGGTTGTGAAGGTTAAGCCACCGATGGCCCAGGTTAACACCAGCGCGCCGACTAGAAAGTAAATGAAGATAATAACGGGATCGGGGATGCGTTTACCAGCTCGTTCAACAAAAGCGATGAAGCCTTTATCGCTGGAGGTTGTTGGTTGTGAAGACACTGCTAGGTTCCTTAGTTATTTTTATTAGGTATTGTGATGATGGGCATGGTAGGAGAATTTTTCCGGGGTGTCTACGCTTTAGCTGGCACATATAGGTGGTTCTGGGGCTGGCACTTGTCCTTGCGTACGGCAGCCAAGTAACAAGCGCCAGACCAGAATAAGTTTATCTTAATTGATGCTTCAACACCTTACCGTTCGCGTTGTGGGGGAGTTCATCCATGACGGCGTAAATGCGGGGACATTTATAATCGGCGAGGCAGTTGCTCATGTGTGCACGCAAGTCAGCTTCAGTGGCGTCAGCTTTCAGTACCACGCAGGCTTTTACGGTTTCGCCCCACTGCGGGTGCGGAATACCAATAACCGCGGCTTCTAGCACCGCAGGGTGCCGGGCTAAAGCATCTTCAACCTCGCGTGGATAGACATTTACACCGCCACAGATAATGAGATCTTTGATGCGATCTTTGACCCAGAAATAGCCGTCTTGGTCACGAATACCTATATCTCCAGTTCGGATCCAGCCGTCGCTGGTGAAGACCTCTGCGGTGGCGCTGGGATTACGCCAATATTCTAGCATCAGGCCTTCTCCGCCAATGTGAATTTCGCCCGGTTCGTTCACTGCTGCGATCTTGCCATCGCTGTTGATAATTCTCATCTCGGTAAAGGCGGCGGCACGCCTGCCAACAGATCCAGCTTTGCTGGCATGCTCTTCTGGGCGTAAAAAACTGCCAGTTGGACCGGCCTCGGTTAGGCCGTAAACGCAATAAAATTGATCGCTACCAAAGGCTTCTTGTACTTGTGTTGCATGTTCTGCGGCTAACGGGCCGCCACCATAAATCCAGTGACTCATGCTGGTTAAGTCAGTTGTTTTAATAGCAGGGTGCTGTGCCGTCATCAGGTAGGCCACGGGTGCGCCAAAGAAATGGGTGGTGCGTTCTTGTGCTACTAGCTGAAGGAGCAGTTCAGGAGTAAAAGTTGGTGCGATAACATGGGTGCTGCCCATGATGGTACCGCCTACTAAGGTTAGGTTTAGCGGTGCCGAATGAGTAAATGGCATCAGCGATAACAGCCGACTATCGGGGCCGTAATGCATTTCTGTGGCGAACATCATGCCAACAAAGAGTAACGCTTGATGATGAAACAAGACCCCTTTGGGGCGGCCAGTGGTGCCTGAGGTGTAGAGCAAGGTTGCGGCGGTTAATACGGCGTCTGTTGCCAACGGTTGTAATGGGTCTTGGGCGCTATCTGATGGCCCGGGGGGCAGGGTATGGGCGATTGGCTGGCTGGCAAGAAATTCGGGCATCTGGTTAATCACCAGGCTGTTTATACCTAAGTCGCGGCAGGCTGCTAGTGCGTGGGTGCTGGTTAAATCACAGGTGATCACTAAACGGGCATCTGCATCGGTGAAGATGTAGTTAAGCTCACTGGCGGTGAGTTTGACGTTAATCGGAGCGACGATGGCACCGATACGTTGGATGGCAAAATACGCCACCACAAAAGTGTAGGTATTGGGTAACACCAAACAGACCCGGTCGCCTGCGCTAATTTGGTACTGGCAAACTAAGTAGCGTGCACAGCGATCCACATCGTTATCGAGTTGCTGCCACGTTGCTCGCAGTTGGCCATCAACGACGGCTTCTTGGTTTGGGTATTTACGGGCGTTACGTGCTACGTAAGCTGGGATAATCATCGCAGGCTCCTTAAAACGCGCGGTTAATGATTGAGTTAAGATCGAGCCCACTGGGCAGACAGCCGTAATTGGCATGACTGCGGGCAACCAGACGTGCAGCGATAAAAGCATCAGCTAGGGTATTGGGGGCGTGTTGTAAGAGCAGGGCCGCCTGCAAGGCAAGCGCCATGTGGTCGGCAAAGTAACGTGCATGGTAGGGCCATTGCTGTTGCGGCGTTTGTTTGAAATTGCGTTGTAGTTCAGCGACAAATTCATCAAAGCGTCGGTCACAGCCGCTCGCTCGCTGCAGTTCGTTAAAATAGGCCTCGAGTACTTGTGGTTCTTTTGCTATGGCGCGCAGAATATCCAGACATTGCACGTTTCCGCTGCCCTCCCAAATGGCGTTAACCGGGGCCTCTCGATACAAGCGCGGCATGATGGTGTTTTCCATAACGCCCATACCACCGATAACCTCCATGGCTTCGTATGCATGATTAGGGGTGCGTTTACAAATCCAATACTTACCTATGGGAGTAGCAATACGGGCCAACAGCCGCTCGTGTTCTTGATCTTGTTGGTCCATGGAGCGAGCCATGCGCAGGGTAAGTGTCATCGCAGCTTCGCTTTCTAGAGCTAAATCGGCTAACACATTCTGCATCAAGGGTTGATCACAGAGGAGGGCACCAAAGGCTTGGCGATGACGGGTATGATGAATGGCTTGTACGGTTGCTTGACGCATTCCAGAACTAGAACCAATCATGCAATCGTAACGAGTCATGGCCACCATCTCGATGATAGTGGGCACGCCGCGGCCCGGCTCACCTACCATCCAGCCAAGTGCACCGCGCAGCTCACACTCGCTGGAAGCGTTGGCAATATTGCCCATTTTGTTTTTCAGTTGCTGGATCTGCAGCGCATTTTTACTGCCATCAGGGCGCCAACGGGGCACTAAAAAGCAGGATAGGCCGGCTGGCGTTTGCGCAAGGACTAAGAAGGCATCACTCATAGGAGCAGATACAAACCACTTATGGCCCACCAGTTCATAGGCTTCGCCGGCACCTTCCGTACCTACCGCATAGGCTTGGGTGCTGTTGCTACGTACGTCAGAACCACCTTGTTTTTCGGTCATCGCCATGCCGATGGTTAGGCCTAATTTTTGCCCATCAGGTAGGTTTCGGCCGTCGTAGATGGTGCTGGTAATTTTGGGTGCGAATTGCGCAAACAAGTTGGGTTGATGGCGCAAGGCTGGTAGGGCGGCAAAGGTCATGGTTATCGGGCAACCGTGGGCAGCTTCCACTTGGGTGTGCAAATAATACTTGGCGGCACGGGCGACGTGGGCACCAGGCTTCGGGTCAGTCCATGGGCTTGCATGTAAACCTTCGCTGATAGCGATGTCCATCAATTGGTGATAGCTAGGATGAAAATCGATGTGATCGATACGGTGGCCAAAGCGGTCGTGGGTAAGTAGTTGTGGCTTATTTGCATTGGCGTGAAAGCCCAATGCAATGCGTTCGGGCAGACCGCACTCTGCACCAAACCGGGCTAAGTCTTGTTGCGCCCACGCGCCGCCTTCGCGGTTAACTGCTTCTTGAAGGGCGCTATCTTCTGCATAAAGATTATAGTCTTCTAAAGCTGGGGGTTGGTTTTCTACTTGGTGGGTACTGCTTAGATAAGTAGGGTCGCGTTCGGCTGGCATGATGGTTGTCCTGTGTTGATCATTATTTATGAGTTATTGATGATGCGAGATGGGCTGACGGCCATGGACGGGCGCTGATGGCCTGCATACAAAAAGCAACGCTGGTTTGCACCGCGGCATGAGCATCGAGTTGTTCGGTTTTGGCCAGCGGCCCAATTAAAGCTTCAGCTATAGCTCCTACCAAAGCTCGACTACTCAAGCTGCTGTCTTGCGCAGGGAGTTCGCCCGTAGCTACGCCTTGCTCGATGGCGTTGGCAAAGAGTTGAGCGTAGCGTTCACGGTAATGTAAACGTGCGGCAACCACTGCTGGAGCTACCGGTTCAGCGATAAGGGCCCAGGCGGTGATAGGTGCACGTAAGGCACGTTTAGCAAAAGTGCTTAGGGCAGCAGCTATGCGTTCACTGGCAGTATCTGTGGTACTGCTAAGGTGTTGTTCCACTTGCGCGATTTCGATATCGGTAGCATGGGCAAAGAGCACCGTGCAGAGATCTTCTTTTGAGGGAAAGTAACGATACAAGGTACCGGTAGCTAAGCCACAACGATTGGCTAATGCGGCCATTTGCAATCCGCTGAAGCCCACTTCGTTAAGCATTGCTAGTGCATGGCTTACGATGGTGCTGTGGGTTGCTTGTTTGCGTTCACGTATTTTACTAGTTTCGCGGTAGGCCATGGTGGTTGCTCGTTGCTTGTTGCTCGTTACTTGTTCGTAGTTGCTCGGGTGTACGACCGTGTCACTCAATACAAGAAGTGAATCATGATTCATTTTTTAGATCAAGGTTTATTTGCAAAGCGATTGTGTCTGAAAATCAGCCAGATATGGCATTTATCTCTTTACACTATTAAAAGATAGTTGAAAAATTGTTGAAACTGATAACATTTGCGTCTATATTTCACTCACTTTATCTGTAGCTAAATGCGTACATACCTATGGGGCAAATCACTCACTTAGGTGCACACTAAGCTGCAATGAGTTTTAACAACACCAGTACAGGGATAATAACTATGGATAGAAGTACCTATCGAATGGGCGGTTTAGCTCGTTCCCTTAGACTGATTTTAACCGGGGTTGCAGCTGCTACCGTGCTTACTGCATGTGGTGGCTCTGATGATCCTGAGCCTATTACTCCGCCACCGCCTCCGCCGCCACCGCCAGCAAGTTACACGGTAACTGCTGAAGCCGGTGAGGGAGGAAGCGTGGCGCCAACCGAACAAGAAGTAGAGTCTGGCGAGCAAGCATCGATTGAGGTGACTGCTGATACGGGTTATGACATTGATGGCGTAACCGGATGTGGCGGTGATTTAGCTGGTACGACTTACACCACCGGTGCAATTACTGAAGACTGTACCGTCACCGCAAGTTTTATTAAAAAGACGTACACAGTTACCACAGATGTAACTGAGGGCGGTAGTTGGTCACCAACCGAAGCGATTGTTGAACACGGTGATAGCACCTCATTTGTGCTGACCTGGGACCCGGTGGATTATCGTATTTTAACCACCGAGGGCTGTGAAGGTAGTTTTGCAGATGACACTTATACTACCGGGCCGATTACCGCTGCGTGTGTGGTACAAGCGCAATTACAATTTAACGAAGCACCGCAGTGTGATGCCGGTGATGACACCGACGCGAATGCCGGTGATCGGGTCAGTATTGAAGGGACTGGCTCAGACGATATGGAGATTGTGAGCTGGTTATGGGAGCAGATAAGCGGTCCTGAGGTGGTGATTCTTGATCCCGCTAGCCCAACCCTTGAGTTTGATGCCCCTGACGTGACCGAGGTCACTACGTTGGTATTTCGGTTAACAGTTACGGATAACGAAGGCAAGACTGCCACGGATGAAGTGACAGTTACGCTGTATCCGGTGTATCCGGAACTTACTGGTGTCGCTATGTTTGCAGGCGATGCTCGTGCCGTAGGTAGCACAGTAACCGTCTATCTAGACAGCAGCGAAGATCTGCGTTCTATCAACTGGCAGGTGACTAAGCGTGCTGATGCAAGCGCGGTTGATTTTACTGCTATCAACGACAACGCAGCCATTGAATTCAATGTGGATGATGTAGGCTTGTATGATGTAGTGGCTACCTCGCACAGTGGTGATAGCATGCAGTCGATGGCGGTACTGACTTCTAGTGTGCCGGCACCAGACCCCGCCGCGTTAGAAAACTACGATGGCACCACAGCATTAGATGAAGTGGTGGCGGTGGTACTGAACCAATCGTGGGTGGTGAGTGATACGCTCACGGAAGCTGAGCTTACCGCGCTTATTACCAGCGATTACAGCACCCTTAACCCGGTTGCTTATGATGCAACGCAGGGCCTATTGGTGCAGTACGATGCGGATTCTATTTTGGTACGCGAACAGTTAGAAATGCTTAAGTTGCAGCCGAATATCGCATCTGTCAATCAGCGCGTGCATGTGGGTGTGAATGCTGAAATCAGCTTCAGTACCGCATTACCTGATGATGGTGACACTTGGGCTGATGGCGGCAGTAACTGGCACCTAGAAACCGAGCAAGGGGCAAACTTTGTCGAGGCTTGGAATACGGTTACCGGTAACGAAAACGTGCAAATTGCCGTGGTTGATGGTGGGTTTTATGCCGAGCATGAAGAGCTGCAAGGTCGTTATAGCCACTTGTTGACGGCGAGCCAGTCAGCGCATGGCAACGGCACCGCTGGTGCGATTGTCGGGGCTAGCAACAATGGCGTGGGTGTTACTGGTATCAATCACAGTTCGCAAGCAGTGTTAGCGCGCTGGGGCGTGCAGTCGTACGCTGAAGCTTTGGCGCAAGATGATGCCAATGATCTTCGTAAAATTAAGGTGGTGAATAACTCATGGGGTCCGATGGGGAACAACTCCAGCTCGATAAGCATGGGTATTTACTTCAGCCGTAGTTATCGCCAATTAGCCTTAGCTCATCAAGATGTGTTGCACGTATGGGCTGCCGGTAATGACGGGCGCTCAGCAACTTATCAAAATGGTGCCTTGCATTTAAATAACAACGGCAGCTACTCGCCTTTGAGTAATATCATGGTGGTTGCGGCTCACGGCAGCGACGGCTTGTTGTTGCCTTACAGTAACTATGGCACCAGCGTAGATATTGCAGCTCCTAGTGAGTATCTCGGGGTAGGTGCAGTTAACGCAGGTGTGTCTGAATACTATGCCAGCGAAGACGATAGTTATGGCAGTTGTTACAGCGGCGGCTTTAATGGTACCTCGGCTGCGTCGCCAGTAGTGGCTGGTGCTGCTTCGTTAATTTACAGCATGTATCCGGGCTTTACCCCAGCTGAAGTGAAACAGATCTTGGTCGACAGTGCTGATACTTATGTTACTCAGCGTCATGCCAATGCTGCGAGCTGTAATGGCGTGCCAGAAACGGTTGAATTACCTAGCCCGATTCCGGTATTGAATGTGGCTAACGCGGTGGCGATGGCGCAAGACATCATCAATAGTAAAGTGACTATTAGCCACTACATGGTGAATCCGTTTATGAATCAAGTGCAGTTTATTATGACTAGCATTGATAACAACTTAGCGGTGCAGTCTTTTGATTGGCAGTTAGAGAGCTTATCTGCTGAGCAAAACTGGTCTGTAACGGATTCAGGTACCGGTGATGTGGGTATTTTTGCGGGGATGTTTGATGGTACTGCGCAGGAGCATCGGTTAACAGTTAACGTTGAGCTGTATGATCCGCAAAGCGACACCATCGTGAATGCGAGCCGTAGCTATACCTTTAGCCTAGCGCAAGTATTCATCAATACTCGTGATACGGTCAGCCTGAACGCCATTGGTGGTGCTGAGTTGCAAATAGCTAACGAAGCTGGTCAATTGTATAGCTTTACCGGTTATTCGCCTGAAAGTGGTATTACCCCAGCATGGTTGAAGCCGGGTAGCTATTCGGTTTATGCCGAGGCAACGGATTATCAGAGCAGCGCGGTGAGCTTTACCGTAACGACTGATGAGCCGCAAACGATTTACCTCAATATGACGACACTAGATGCCGGTTCGGTGGGCTCTATTAGCGGCCGGGTGGTGAATCAAAATGATGAGCCGGTAGCAGGCGCGTCAGTACGTATCTCTGGTGGTGAGCTCACTAATGGCTACTTTGCTTCGGCAGTAACCAATAGTGCCGGTGAGTATGTGATTTCTAACATCTCCAAAGTATCGAGCACTGGCCAACCGATTGAGAGCTTTACCATGGAAGCGACAGCATCGATGCATACCACAGTGGTACGTGACGAAGTGATCGTATTGGCAGGCTTAGATCGGGTAGAAAACTTCCGTTTGAACGAGCTGGAAGAGTCTGAAGAAGTTATTTTTGCAGATAGCTTTGAAAATGGCCCCGGCGAATGGTCTGCAGAAGGTATGTGGCACTTGGAGTCAATGACGGGTAATAGCTTGTACAACCTGTTGGTTGATGAAGGGTATGTGCTGTTTGCTCCAGATGAAGTTGCTGACCATGCATATCTGCCACAGGCTTATGATGGCGATTACGTGTGGTGGTACGGCAAAGCCGATACAGGTACCTTTATTGGTGAACAAGCTAGTTCAGATACGCTGTTAAGTGGTGGTCGCTCTACGTCAAGTAATATGGGTATGCTAACCTCACCGGTGATTGACTTGAGTAATACCAACCAGCCGATGTTAGATCTACAAAGCTGGTGGGAAATCGAGTCAGTGAATCCTAATAGTAGCGGTTTTGATTTGCTACGGATTCAGGTGTCGATGAACGGTGATAATTTTGTCACGGTGCGTACGTTAAATCCGTATGTTGATCCGAATGATACGCAACGCGCTGCGAAGCCGTTCTCATCAGCGGGCTACAATCGTAAACCGGTGTGGACCAACGAACTGTTAGACTTATCGGCGTACGCAGGTTCGCAGATTCAGATCCGCTTCCAGTTCGCAACGATAGACCATTTATACAATGGCTTCCGTGGTTGGGTGATTGACCATGTGCGGGTGGTTGACCGCTATAGTGAAGTGGTGGATCCGTCGATTGCGAGTGGTCGCGTTGAGCATCCAGATTCAGCTGAGTTGTTACAGCAATTACGGCAGCCGCAATGGCAGCCAGAGCAGGCGCAACAAGCACCTGTGCGAGACTCTATGGATGGAGTGCAGCGGTAATACCCGTCATTAAGTGAGTTAAAACCGCTTGTAGCTTTGGCTATGAGCGGTTTTTTTATGGTGTTTTTTAGCCTTTTTGTAGCAACCTGCTCATGGCTGTGGTTAAGCCATCTAAGGTGAGTGGAAACATACGGTGCCCCATGAGTTCGTTCATCATGTCGATGGACGCGTAATAATGCCAGTGCTGTTGTGGCTGGGGATTAAGCCAAACCGCATGCTGGTAATGCCCAAGTAATCTTTGCATCCAAACTGAACCAGGCTCTTCGTTCCAGTGCTCGACACTCCCCCCCGGATAAGCGATTTCGTAGGGCCCCATGGTGGCATCGCCGACAAAAATCAGTTTGTAGTCGCGGCCGTATTTATTGATAAGCTCTTTCGTGGGCGTTTTTTCGGTAAAACGGCGGCTGTTATGTTGCCACACATGCTCATACACGCAGTTATGAAAGTAATAAAATTCGAGGTGTTTAAATTCGCTGCGGGCAGCGCTAAAAAGCTGTTCACATTCATAGATATAGTCATCCATAGAGCCACCGACATCAAACAAGATCAACACTTTGATGGCGTTGTGACGTTCCGCCTGCCATTGCAAATCAAGTAATCCGCCTTTTTGCGAGGTGGCTCGAATGGTGTTGTTAAGGTCTAGTTCAGTGGCTGCGCCGGAGCGAGCAAACTTGCGTAATTTGCGCAGGGCGAGCTGCAGATGGCGCTGGGTGAGTTGTTGGCCACCATCGAGATCTTTAAATTCGCGCTGATCCCACACTTTGACTGCGCGTCGTGCATTGCTGCGGTCTTGGCCGACTCGAATACCTTCAGGGTTATAGCCGTATGCGCCAAACGGTGAGGTGCCACCGGTGCCAATCCATTTGTTGCCACCAGCATGGCGCTTTTGTTGTTCGGCTAAGCGCTCGCGGAAGGTTTTAAGGAGTTCATCTAGGCCGCCCAAAGCTTGAAGTTTAGCTTTATCTTCGTCACTGAGCTGGCGCTGCAGAGCCTGCTCTAGCCATTCAGGCGGAATGCTAGCAGCAAGATCAACCTGCTCAACGCCGGTAAAATATTCAGCGAAGGCTTGGTCAAACTTATCGTATTGGCTTTCGTCTTTAACGAGCACCAGCCTTGCTAGCCTATAGAAGTCATCGACGTTAGCAAAGATCACACCGCGCTCTAACGCAGCCAATAGATCTAATAGCTCGGTAATACTGGTGCTAAGCCCATGTTTACGCAGGTAGTAAAAAAACTCTATTAGCATTAGCGCTGGCGACGCGCCATAAAGGCGAGTTTCTCAACCAGTTGCACATCTTGCTCGTTTTTTAACAAGGCACCGAACAGCGGCATCAGGCCGGTATTCTGTTGTAAGTCAGCGGGCTGGATTTGTTCCGCAAGCAAGAGTTTTAGCCAGTCGATAAGTTCCGACGTGGATGGCTTTTTCTTCAGATTTGGCACTTGGCGCAAGTCAAAGAAAACCTCGAGTGCGGTACTCAACAACTGTTGTCGAATGTCTGGAAAGTGAACCTGCACGATTTGCGCTAAGGTGTCTGCATCTGGAAATTTGATGTAGTGAAAAAAACAGCGTCGCAGAAAGGCATCTGGAAGCTCTTTTTCGTTGTTGGAGGTGATGATAACAATAGGGCGCTGTTGAGCTCTGATTTGCTCGCCCGTCTCATACACATGAAACTCCATTTGATCCAGTTCATGTAAGAGATCGTTGGGAAACTCGATGTCCGCCTTGTCGATTTCATCGATCAACAATACCGGTCGGGTGGTGGCGCTAAAAGCCTGCCAGAGTTTGCCCGGTTTAATGTAATTGGCAATATCGTGCACTTTGTCGCTGCCCAACTGACTATCACGCAAGCGCGATACAGCATCGTATTCGTACAGACCTTGCTGAGCTTTGGTGGTGGATTTTATTTGCCAACGAATCAGTGGTACGCCCAAACTGGCGGCTAATTCTTCCGCCAGTCGGGTTTTACCAGTGCCAGGTTCGCCTTTGAGTAAGAGCGGTTTTTCTAAAGTTACTGCGGCGTTTACGGCTAGGCCGAGATCATCGGCAACAATATAATTACTGGTACTGGTAAAGCTCATGTTAGTCCACTATTTTTCCTGAAGTTTGCAGGTATTGTTTACCGTTTTTCTTCACTTTGTCAAAGTCCATGTGCTCTGAGCCTTTGTGAACTTCCTCTAGCACGTCTTGTAAATCATCAACTTCGGTCTCTAGACGTTGCAGTGCAACTTCGAGGGTGTAGGTTAATTGATGAATTTCACCCATTTTTTGAGGCGTTAACTCACCGTTAAGTACTTCGGCTAATTTTTTATTGTATTCGCGCAAGTTATCTAAGGCTTGCTCAAGGTTTTCTGATGGCTTGCCTTTAAAGTGGTCGGGACGGTCATCGCTAGCTTGGCTAGCTGGTGCAAAAGCTACGCCGCTGGCAAGGATAACGGCAATAGAGGCGCTGGTTAATTGTTTAAAAAGGGTCATGAATAAGCTCCTGGGTAGACTGAGTGACAACTTAAGCCAAATGCTTAATGAGAATCGTTCTCATAAAATACTCTAATTTGTCATGGCTGCCAAGTGTTTTACTTGAGTTATGTCCCCGGGGTAAAACCACAATCACTGAAGAACTGTTGCCAATAACGCACATGATTACGGGTGGTATCGGTGAGTTGATCAGGTAATGCGTTGATTTGTCGCAGGTGGGTTAACCACGCTTGCGGTGCCTCGGGTGAGGCCAATAGGGTTAATAGCGGAGCTACTTGCTGAGCTTGGCGAATTAGGCCGGCAAAATGCTGCTGCACAGGGCCACTGAAATATTGCACAAAAACATTGCGTAATACTAGGGCCCGACTGGGGGTGCCGGCACTTAGGCAACCGGCTGCGGCACTCAAGTCTTGTACTAATGGCGTTAGCTGCTGCAGGTATTGTTGCTGATCATACAAAGCGCGCCAGAGTTGGCTTAGGTAAGGGGACTGCTCGAGGAGCTGCAATGCCTGCTCTAGCTCATCCAGCGCAACCGGGGCGATCGATAACTCGCTTTGCTGCTCTTGGTTGAATGCCGCATTGGGCGCTGGTAAGGGCGCATTTAACAGTAGGTAGACTTGTTGTAAGGCGGTTAAAAGCGGCGCGAGTTGGGCAGGGTCGACCTTGGCTAAAGGACGATCTGCTAGGCGTAAACTTTGCCGTATACTAGGGTCACTTACCAAGGCTTGGAGCTTGAGTTGGGTCATATTGGCAGCTTTGTTGCGGCTTAGGTCGCTCACCTTTTGCGCTAATTCAAGCTGACCTTGTTGTTCTAGCTGAGCGGCACAGATATAAAGCGCTTGCAGCAGCTGATAATCATGATAGTAGCGCACTAAGCCCTGTTGTAATTTGCCTAAACTGCTGTTGCGCTCAGCGATTAGACTGCCCGCTTGGCATTGATCTAAACGTATCGCATCCAGCAACGACAGACTCTGGCTTGGTACTTCGATGCGTAGTTCGCGCAAGGGCGGCAGTTGCCAGGTGGGCGCTGTTAGCACGGGTGCTGGTAATGGGCTCTTGAGGGTATTAGCGACCCGCTGCCGGTAATCAGCTACTTGCTCTAATCCAACGGGTGCCGGGTTACAGGCTGTCAGTAGCAGCAACGTTGTTAGCCACGCCCATGTGCGATAGCGGCAGGTTAAGCAACGTTGGTTAGGATGCTGCGGCTGAGTCATAGGGTTCCTGTTTGTTGGTGATCTGCGCTCAGTGGTACTCGTACTTTACGTGGCACTTCATCATTATTGTGGTTACAATATTTTACCTGAGATTCAGCAAAACGAGACCTCTTATGTTCACCGGAATAGTACAAACCCAAGCGCAAGTGGCCAAATTACAGGACCGTGACAACTTTCGTCAACTTACCCTAAGCGTAGCCCCTGAGTATCTGCAGCAGGTGGCACTAGGTGCCAGTATTGCGATTAATGGTTGTTGTTTAACGGTGGTGAGTTTTACCGAGACCACAGTAAGCTTTGATATCATTGATGAAACCTTGCGCTTAACTAATCTAGGCGCACTCTGCGTGGGTGACAAGGTTAACTTTGAGCGTAGTTTGAAGGTGGGCGATGAAATGGGCGGCCATTACGTCTCGGGCCATATTCATGGGGTGGGGCGCATTGTTGAGCGGCAACAGAGCCCTGATAACTTAGCTTTGTGGATTGAATTTGCGCCTGAATTTGCGCCTTACGTTTTGCCCAAGGGCTTTATCAGTGTCAATGGTGCAAGCTTGACCGTAGGCCAAGTGGTAGGCAATACATTTTCTTTGCATTTAATTCCGGAAACCTTGCGGCTTACTAATTTGGCAGACGCAGACCAGGTTAACCTTGAGTTTGACCAACAAACCATGACCATTGTAAACACAGTCGAGCGAGTTTTAGCGCAGCGCGGGCATTAGTCTATGGCAGCTGACGAGCGAGTGATTCGATTAAAGTTGCGCTCGGTTGAGCAGTTATTTAACTCGCTCGACCCATCGCCGTTTGTGGGGCGCGATCTCGATCCAGCGGCTGAGAGCTTCATCGTTGATTGGGCGGCGGAACATCCGCGTACTGGGGCGTTTAAGTTAGAAGTGCTGGTAGAGCAGGTGGCTGCTCCCGAACTGGCTCAAGAACGGTTAAGCGCTGCTTTACAAAGCTATTTTGGTGCCAGCGTAGCTGCCACAGAACAGCAATTTCGTCGATTAATGCGCCAAGGACGCTTTAGTTTGTTGGTGGGTTTGGCGTTTTTGATAACCTGTTTTGGCGTGAGTGATTTATTGCAGCAGCAAGTCCCCCATTCACGGGCAGTCGATTTTATTTCAGAAGGGCTATTGATTGTGTGCTGGGTTGCCATGTGGCAGCCACTGCAAATTTTTTTATATGAGTGGTGGCCGTTGCGTCGTCACCGGCAACTATTGCAACGGCTAGCGGCAATGTCAGTGGTGATTAAAACTCAGTAGAAATTTTCGTCATCGCTGGCCACGCGGACAATTATTTTATCCGCTACCTCATCTATCTTCACTATCAAATGAATATCTGAACCGCATGCAGCGCACTCATCGAGGTAGTCTTGAGCACCTTCTGAGGGGTCGATACTAACGTGGATTCGGTGTCCGCAGTGAGGGCAGCGGAGGCCGGCATCGTAGAGTTTATCAGCGTTCATACTTACTTCCTTGCAGTGGCTTGAGTCACTTTAGTATGGCTGATTCTGCGAAAATTTCCTGTTGCTGACCACGTAAAATATTTTAGTCGATGGCTCAACGAGTTAGCTTACATGAGCCAAACCAAACAACAGAGCAATACCTGCCACGGCCACCAAGGCGCCAAGAATACTGCGGAGTGATAGCGGTTGACCACGCAGCCATTGAATCGGAATAAGCCACAGCGGAGCCGTTGCGAGTAGGGTTTGAGCGAGGCCCGGATTGATGTAGGCAATAGCCGTTTGTTGTAACCAAATCGCTAAAAAAGTCCCCATCACGATAGCCACCAACAACCAAGGGATAGAAGTGTGTCGCAATGCGGCACGGGTGCTGGCAAGCAAACTTGGTTTGAGAAATAAGAGCGCGATGGTGAGCGCTAGGGTACCGGCAAGCAACCGTAGTAAGGCTGCATTTAGCGGGTTCATGTTGAACTCTTGCAACGCATGAAACGACATCACTAGCCCCAGTGCTTGGCACAGCGCCGCACCTACACCAGCGGCAATCCCACTGCTACTAAGCTCAACACGCTTGGCAGCGGCTGGTTTTTCGCTAATCACCACCACAATGCCGAGGATAATAATGGCGGCAGCGACTACTTCTTGTAGCCTCATGCCCTGTGCCAACAGCACCCAAGCTAGCAGCGCGGCAAAAGGCGGAGCTAGGTATTCAAGTAGCATGGTGTGCCATGGGCCAAGTCGGCGCAGTGCGGAAAAGTACAAAGTATCGCCTAAGGTAATACCAATCACGCCACTGGCAAGTAGCAGGTAGGTGGCTGGATTAGCTTCTAAGGTGAGTAGTTGCCCGGTAAACCAGCCGGCGATGAGCAGTAGCGGACAGGCTACAATGCCTTTGACCAAGTTTAATTGGGTGGCCGACAAATAACTGCCAGCTTGACTATAAAGTAAGGTGGCAAGGGTCCAAAATAAGGCTGCGGTTAAAGCCGCTAGTGGGCCAATGAGGTTTTCCATGATTACTGTCTCTGGTAACGGCTAAGTTTTAGGTGCGATTGCAGTGCAGGCCTTTCCTTGGGGGGCATCATACGCTATAGTGCTGCTTTCTAAAATCACAAGTGACACTTGGTAGGTGCCACCACTGTAAAAAAGGATTCAGTCATGCCTGTAGTAACCCTTCCTGATGGTAGTCAACGTGCCTTTGATGGCCCCGTTTCCATTCTTGATGTTGCCCAAGATATTGGCCCTGGTTTAGCCAAAGCGACGGTAGCTGGACGAATTAACGGTGATTTGCACGACGCGTGTGACCTCATTACTGAAGACGCCCATGTACAGATCATCACGCCAAAAGACGATGATGGTTTGCATATTATTCGTCACTCTTGTGCGCACTTGCTCGGCCATGCCTTAAAGCAGATGTTCCCTGATGTGAAGATGGCCATTGGTCCGGTCATTGAAAATGGCTTTTACTACGATGTGGATATGGAGCATACGCTCACTGCAGACGATTTGCAGGCGTTAGAAAAACGCATGCTAGAGTTGGCAAAAACTGAATATTCAGTGGTGAAGAAAAAGGTAAGCTGGCAACAAGCTCGCGAGACTTTTGTCAGCCGTCATGAACCTTATAAGGTTGAGATTTTAGATGATGATATCAGCCAAGATGATCAGCCTGGCTTGTATCACCATGAAGAATACATCGACATGTGCCGTGGTCCGCACGTGCCGAACATGCGTTTTTGCCAACACTTCAAGATCATGAAGGTAGCCGGTGCTTACTGGCGTGGCAATTCAGATAACAAGATGCTACAGCGTATTTATGGTACGGCCTGGGCGGATAAAAAAGCGTTGAAAGCTTATCTGCAACGATTAGAAGAAGCAGAAAAGCGTGACCACCGTAAAATTGGTAAAACCCAAGATTTGTTTCACTGGCAAGAAGAAGCGCCAGGTATGGTGTTTTGGCACCACAATGGCTGGACCATTTTCTTAGAACTTGAACGTTTTATTCGCGAAAAATTACGCGAGTACAAATACCAAGAAGTAAAAGGCCCATTGATGATGGACCGAGTGCTGTGGGAACGTTCAGGGCACTGGGAAAAGTTTTCTGAGCTGATGTTTACTACGGCTTCAGAAAACCGTGAATATGCTATTAAACCCATGAACTGTCCGGGGCATGTGCAGATTTTTAATCAAGGTTTAAAATCTTACCGTGATTTGCCGTTGCGGATGGCTGAATTTGGCTCGTGCCATCGTAACGAACCGTCAGGTGCCTTGCATGGCCTGATGCGCGTTCGTGGCTTTACCCAAGACGATGCGCATATTTTCTGTACGGATGCACAGGTGCAGCAAGAAGTTAGTGGCTGCATTAAGATGGTTTACGAAACCTACAAAACTTTTGGTTTTGAAGATATCGTAGTGAAACTGTCAACCCGTCCAGAACATCGTCTAGGCGATGACGCAACTTGGGACCATGCTGAACAAGCCTTGGCCGATGCGTTAAAGAATCACGGCATTGAGTTTGAATACTTGCCGGGTGAGGGCGCTTTCTACGGTCCGAAAATTGAATTTACCCTGCACGACTGTTTAGGTCGGGCATGGCAATGTGGTACGGTACAGTTAGATTTCGCGTTACCGGGCCGCTTAGGTGCTACTTATGTGGGCGAAGATAATGAACGCCATACGCCCGTGATGATTCACCGTGCCATTTTGGGCTCGTTAGAGCGCTTTATGGGAATTATCATTGAAGAATATGCGGGTTACTTCCCATTATGGTTGGCACCAAATCAAGTTGTGGTGATGAATATCACCGATAATCAGGCTGATTATGCAAAAGAAATCGTAAAAGAGTTGAATAAACTCGGATTTAGGGCGACAGCCGACTTGAGAAATGAGAAAATAGGCTTTAAAATTCGCGAGCACACTTTAAAACGTGTTCCATATTTGTTGGTTGTTGGCGATAAAGAAGTCGAGAACCAAGCGGTTGCGGTACGTACTCGACGTGGTGAAGATCACGGTGTTAAAGGGCTACAGCAGTTTATTGCTGAGCTTAACGAAGAAGTACGTAGTCGCAAGATTAGTTAATTGATTGGAGGAATGACCCATTAAAGGCGGAAAAAAAACTCAGAAAGCTGGTGATAAGAATCGGATTAACGAAGAAATTCGTGTCAAAGAAGTACGATTAATCGGTGTTGAAGGTGAACAAATCGGTGTTGTCGCTATTCAGGATGCAATTAATGCAGCTGAAGAAGCGGGCGTTGATCTGGTTGAAATCAGCCCTAACGCTGAGCCGCCAGTCTGTCGTTTGATGGATTACGGGAAGTTTGTCTACGAGAAAGCTAAGAACGCTAAAGAGCAAAAGAAAAACCAGAAGCAGATTCAGGTGAAGGAAGTTAAATTCCGTCCTGGAACTGATGAAGGCGATTATCAGGTAAAACTACGCAACCTGACTCGTTTTCTGGAGGGAGGTGACAAAACTAAAGTCACCGTTCGTTTCCGTGGCCGAGAAATGGCGCACCAAGAGTTGGGTATTGACCTACTAAACCGGATCAAAACCGATTTAGAAGAGATCTCAACTTGCGAGTCGTTCCCAAGACGGGCTGAAGGTCGTCAGATGATTATGGTTCTGGCACCTACTAAGAAGTAGCTGTGGTTTTCAAGTAGGGCGGCGGGCTTCAATTGAAGTTCACCAAACTCACCCTGTTACACTGTTAACTAACAATGCGGAGTAATTTTCATGCCGAAAATGAAATCCAAAAAAGGCGCCTCAAAGCGCTTTAAGAAAACCGCTTCAGGCGGCTTTAAATGCAAGCAATCACATTTGCGTCACATTCTGACTAAGAAAAGCTCAAAGCGGAAACGTCACTTACGTGCGAAAAGCATGGTGCACGAGTCTGATGTAGCGTTAGTCGCGCGCATGTTACCGTTCGCGTAAAAGGAAAGGAGATAGCAAATGGCACGAGTAAAACGTGGTGTGATCGCGCGAGCGCGTCACAAGAAAGTCCTGAAGCAGGCGAAAGGTTATTATGGTGCTCGTTCACGCGTTTATCGCGTAGCGAAGCAAGCCGTTATCAAAGCGGGTCAATACGCATACCGTGACCGTAAAGCTAAGAAACGTACGTTCCGTCAATTATGGATCGTTCGTATCAATGCTGCAGCGCGTCAAAGTGGTTTGTCGTACAGCCGTTTTATCAATGGCTTGAAAAAAGCATCGGTAGAAATCGATCGTAAAATCCTGGCCGACATCGCAGTTCATGACCAAGCTGGTTTTGCTGCGCTGGTAGAGAAAGCTAAAAGCGCTCTGTAAGCTAGTTGAAATACATAAAAAGGGGGCTTTCTAGCTCCCTTTTTTTATGCTTTTTCGTTATCATAGGCGCAATTAACTATTCACTTTTATGTTTTAGTCATAACCGAGGAAACTCATGGCGTTATCTGACATTGTAGCTGCAGCTGAAGCGGCGGTTGCGGCGGCCACTACCGCGCAACAATTGGACCAAGTACGAGTTGATTACTTGGGTAAGAAAGGGGCTCTTACCGAGCAGCTGAAAAGCCTCGGCAAACTAAGTGCTGAAGAGCGTCCAGCTGCCGGACAAGCGATTAACGAAGCCAAGCAGCAAGTGCAAGCTGTGATTAACGCGCGTAACGATGAACTAAAACAAGCAGAATTAGCGGCTAAGTTAGCGGCTGAACGGATTGATGTTAGTTTACCAGGTCGGCGTGCTGAGCGTGGCGGCATGCATCCGGTCAGTCAGACCATTGCACGAATTGAAGCGTTTTTTGGTGATTTAGGTTTTCGTACGGTTGAAGGCCCGGAAGTGGAAGATGATTTTCATAACTTTGATGCGCTCAATATTCCTGCGAATCACCCAGCTCGAGCCGACCACGATACCTTTTATTTTACCCCAAAGACCATGTTGCGCACCCAAACTTCAGGGGTGCAGATCCGCACCATGGAACAGGAACAGCCACCGTTGCGGATTATTTCTCCAGGACGCGTGTATCGTAATGACTACGATCAGACCCATACGCCGATGTTCCATCAGGTTGAAGGCTTGATGGTAGATACGGATGTGAGTTTTACCCAGCTTAAAGGCATTCTAGAAGACTTTTTGGTGAACTTCTTTGAAGAAGAGCTAGAAGTACGTTTCCGTCCTTCTTACTTCCCATTTACCGAGCCGTCCGCAGAAGTGGACGTGCGTCGTAAAAATGGTCAATGGTTAGAAGTACTAGGTTGCGGCATGGTGCATCCAAGTGTGTTGCAAGCAGTTGGCATTGATAGCGAAAAATACACCGGGTTTGCGTTTGGTATGGGCGTTGAGCGTTTAACTATGCTCCGCTACGGCGTGAACGATTTACGTGCGTTCTTCGAAAATGACGTACGCTTCTTAAAACAATTTAACTAAGCCGGGTACGCAGATGAAATTTAGTGAAAAGTGGTTACGTAGCTGGGTTAACCCGGCCTTAGATAGTGTGGCGTTGTCAGAGCAATTAAGCATGGCAGGCCTAGAAGTAGACAGTATTGATGCGGTAGCGGAAGATTTTAGTGCCGTCGTGGTGGGCGAAGTTATTGCCTGTGGTCCGCATCCTGATGCCGATAAATTACAAGTCACTAAGGTTGATATCGGTGCTGATGAGCCGGTTGATATCGTCTGTGGTGCGCCGAACTGCCGATTGGGTTTGAAAGTAGCGGTAGCGACTGTGGGTGCTGTGCTACCAGGTGATTTTAAAATCAAGAAAGCCAAATTACGCGGTCAGCCTTCGCACGGCATGTTATGTTCGAACGCTGAGCTTGGTTTAAGTGATGATCACGATGGCATTATTGAATTGCCAGCCGATGCGCCGGTAGGCATGGATTATCGCGATTATCTAGAACTTAATGATGTAACTTTAGATGTGGATTTAACCCCAAACCGCGCTGATTGCTTAGGCATTCGCGGTATTGCTCGCGAAGTGGGCGTACTGAATCGCTTAGCAGTAACTGAACCAGCTATGGCTCCAGTTACGGTAACCCATGACCAAGAGCGCGCTTTAGTCTTAGCAGCACCGGCAGCTTGTCCTCGTTATTTGGGTCGAGTTGTACGTGATCTTAACGTGCAAGCCGAGTCACCATTGTGGTTGCGTGAACGTCTGCGCCGCAGTGGTGTACGTAGTATTGATCCTGTGGTGGACGTAACCAACTACGTGTTGTTAGAGCTGGGTCACCCTATGCACGCCTTTGATAACGCTAAGTTAGAAGGTGCCGTGCAGGTACGAATGGCAACCGCTGGCGAGCAACTGACCTTGCTAGATGGCAACCAAGTGACCTTAACTGATGACGTGGTGGTTATCGCTGATGAAGCAAAAGCACTAGCCATGGCAGGTATTTTTGGTGGTGCCGATAGCGGTGTAACCAGTGCCACCACGGATGTCTTCTTAGAGAGTGCGTTTTTTGCACCAGCGGCGATCGCCGGCCGGGCACGTCGGTTTGGCTTACATACAGATGCATCGCATCGTTATGAGCGTGGGGTTGATCCTGAACTCCAACGCACGGCGATGGAGCGAGCCACTGCGTTGTTGATAGAGATTTGCGGTGGCGAAGCAGGTCCGATTGTTGAGGCAGTAAGCCCTGAACATCTGCCGCAAGCAGCAAAGATTGTGTTACGTAAAGCTCGCTTAGCCAAAGTGTTGGGGATTAGCATTGCTGCAGCAGAAGTAACTGACATCTTAACCCGCTTAGGTTTTGCTGTTGAAGAAGATGCAGATGCTTGGCAGGTGACTGTACCAACCTTCCGCTTTGATATGGCCATTGAAGAAGATCTAATTGAAGAAGTAGCCCGCATCTATGGCTATCATCGCATTCAAGCTGCTGCTCCAGCAGCACAATTGCGCATGATTGCCCGCCAAGAAGGCAAGCTTAGTGCTGTTTCATTAAAGCGCACTTTGATTGACCGTGGCTATCAAGAAGCTATCACTTACAGCTTTGTTGATCCTAAACATCAAGCGATGCTATTTGATGACGTGGCTGCGTTGACGCTGCCGCACCCGATTTCGGTAGAGATGTCATCGATGCGTGTGAGTTTGTGGCCAGGCTTAGTAGGTGCCGTGGCGCACAACCAGAAACGCCAGCAACAATCGTTAGCTTTCTGTGAAACTGGGTTACGTTTCATTCCTGCGGAGGATGCTGAAAATGGCGTTCGCCAACAGCCGATGATTGCTGGTATTCGAGCTGGTAAAGCCCATCCAGAGCATTGGAGTGATGGTGAGCGTGCGGTTGATTTTTATGACCTTAAGGGTGATGTAGAGGCATTGTTAGCCATGACTGGCGCGGCGGGCGAGTTCCGCTTTGTGGCAGATCAGCATCCAGCCTTGCACCCAGGGCAAACCGCAGCTGTGTTCCGCGGTGCTGAGCGCATCGGTTACTTGGGCGCGATTCATCCGCAGTTTGAGAAAAAACTGGGCTTGAACGGTCGCACCTACGTATTTGAGCTAGAGCTAGACGGCTTGGTAAACCGTGCGGTACCAGAAGCTCAAGCAGTTTCTAAATACCCATCCATTCGTCGTGATTTGGCGATTGTGGTGAAACAGAGCATTGCCGCCGGTGAGATTTTGGCTGCAATTGAAAATATTGGCGTAAATCATTTAGTTGGCCTAAACTTGTTTGACGTGTACCAAGGTGCTGGTGTTGCCGAAGGTCATCGCAGTTTAGCTTTATCGATGACGTTACAGCACGCTGAGCGCACGCTCGAAGAACAAGAAATCAACGCTGCCGTGGCGGCAGTGGTTGACATGCTGACATCTGAATTTGGGGCAACCCTAAGGGAGTGATGCTATGGCGCTGACCAAGGCTGAATTAGCTGAACAATTAAATGAAAAGTTTGGCATGCACAAACGTGATGCAAAAGAACTGGTTGAATGTTTTTTTGAAGAAATTCGTCGTGCATTAGAAGCTGGTGAAGAAGTAAAACTATCTGGTTTTGGTAACTTTGAGTTGCGTACTAAAAACCAACGGCCGGGTAGAAACCCAAAAACGGGCGAAGATATTCCAATCTCAGCTCGCCGGGTAGTAACCTTCCGGCCTGGACAGAAATTAAAGCAGCGCGTTGTTAACGCCAACCCGCAAGACTAAAAAAAGCCGTTGTGATTATCACAACGGCTTTTTTAATGACTTTAGTTTGCAGCTTGAGTTATTTAAAGAACAAACTACTAAAAGGATTTAACAAGCGACTTAGGCCCGTAGTGAAGTGCAACGGAGCGTCTAGTGCCGCTAAGGTTAAACAATCTTCGTGAGTGGTGTGCGGGCTGTGTTTGTGCGCGCCATCCAGTAACACAAAGTCACCGTCTTTATAGTCACCTTGCTCGTCACTGAACACACCGTTTATCACTAAGGTTGCTTCGTTACCTTTATGGGTATGCTCTGGTACGGTACTTTGCTCGCCCATGTAGATAAAGTTGAGCGACTGCTCAGCTCCGATATCTACGGAGGCACGCCACAATTTACCCGGTAAGCGGCTCCAGTCACCAATGCGGTGGCTGTTGCGTGCTAAGGTCGCAGGCAACGTAAAACGCTTGCCTTCTAAGTACAATAGGTTGTCATGGGGCTGTGGTGGGCTGGGTTCAGCAACCGGCGCCGTTGACGCAAATATTGCAGCTAGCATGGCATCATGAGTCTTACTGTCTAGGCTGTTAGCTTGATAATCGGCAAAATTATTTTCGCCAAATAGTTTGCGTGCCATCTGCTCTTCGATGTCTTGTACCTGTGCTTGGCATTGCTTACACATGTCCACATGGGTACCCACCATCATCAGCATGGCAGGGCTGAGTTCACCAGCAGCATAAAGCACAAGTTGCTGTTCTGAAGGGTGGAATTTAATCATGCTGTATTAACTCTTTCAATTTCTGTAGTGCCAAGCGAGTACGTGATTTAACAGTACCCAACGGAATATCCAAGGCGTCAGCAACTTCTTGCTGCGATTTGCCTTCTATGTAAATCAACTCAATCACGGTTTTTTGAGCCGGCGGTAGTTGTTCACAATAAACCGCCAACTGCTGCATCAGTAAATCGTCATCTAACGCATAATCGTCATCAAGAGATTCATTTTGCTCGGCCAGAACTGGCCACAAATCATCCGCACTTAAATCATTCTGGCGATATTTATTCTTCCGCAAGAAATCAAAGCGAATGTTTCTAGCAATAGTGAATATCCAAGTGGCTGCAGAACCGCGGTCGGGCTTAAATAAATGAGCCTTATGCCAAACGTTGGTCATGGTTTCTTGAACCAAATCCATCGCGGTCTGTTCATTGCCGAATTGTCGCGTTGCGTAAGCTTGTAAGCGTGGTGCAAAGTGTTTGAATAATTCACTAAAGGCAGCACGCGATTGCTCAGTAGCAATTTGGGCGAGAAGCTCGGCAGCGTGTTCGGGATTATCCGGCTGCGCAGGAGGCATAGTTTTCCGTTGTGTTATTTGCTCAGTTGCTATCTGCATAGTAGTGATACCCGCTTGGATATTCAAGGATTACCTATGTTTACGCCAAGGTTTTACACAAGGATCACTACTGCCTAAAAAATCTGCAAAAATAATTAGCTGTCGTATTCTTGGCTAGCATCCATCAAATCGCGTAAAAACTCTAAGGCGGCATCAGCCGTTGGGGCTTGCAACAATTCTTGCTTGGCAGTCGCGGCTATGGGTAATAACTCTAGCCAGCGTAGCGCTACCCAATCAGCTCGTTGCCACAGTTCAGGGTCAGCTTCGATGGCAAGTTCTGGATAAGCTTGATAGACAGCGTTTAACTGGTCAGCAATATGCTTATCGTTCGCGCTTAATGACAACGCTGACCAAGCTCCAATCGGCTCAATTTCGCCTACTCGTAGGCCATCGTCTTGCACTTGAATGTCGACGATACGAAACAGCTCATTGCCGGCTACCGTGATCCCCAGTAAGCCATCAGGTAATTGCTCAAAATCAACAATGGTGACCTTGGTGCCAATGGGATGGATATGGGTGTTAGAAGCTACGTCGCCATCCTCATTGAGCATGCATAAGCCAATCGGTGAACAACTGTTACCATTGCAGGCTTCTTTCACCATCCGCACGTAGCGAGGCTCAAAGATGCGCAAACGCATGGTTCCCCCAGGAAGCACATGTCCAGAGAGAGGAAACAAGGGAATTGTGGGTTGCGCATGTGTCATGCTTAAATCCTTCATAGTTAAACTTATGCTCCAGTACGCTAGCCTCTGGTCTTTGGATTAGTACTTAGTGAACTTTTCCTCGCGACTAGCGTAATTTGTCAGTATGTTGTCAGCATGAGTTCAAGAACAAGGAGTAGCTTGTGACCATCAAAGTTGGGATAAGTGCCTGTTTATTAGGCGATCAGGTGCGTTATGACGGCGGCCATAAAAGGTCTTCTTTTTGTGCCGATGAGTTAATTCGTCATGTGGAGTTTGTCAAGTTGTGTCCCGAAGTCGGGATTGGTATGCCGGTGCCGCGTCCAACCATCCGCTTAGAGTGGCATGAACAAGCACCTACCGCTTCGGAACCTGCATCTTCGGTACGTGCAATTGTACCTAAGACAGGTGAAGACGTGACTGCACGCTTAACCGAATTTGCCGACCGGGCGCAGCCGCATTTGCGCCAATTAAGTGGCTACGTACTTTGTGCAAAATCGCCTAGTTGCGGGATGGAACGGGTTAAGTTGTACGATCCTGTTACTGGCTATTCAAAAAAAGCCGCTGAGGGCATTTTTGTACAGCGGTTAAGGCAGTTGCATCCTGCTTTGCCATTAGAAGAAGATGGCCGGTTAAACGATGCACCACTACGCGAGAACTTTATCATGCGGGTGTATGTCTATCATGCTTGGCAGCAACTGTTGGGCAAAGCAACGCCGGCGGTGGCGGTGAAGAAAGCTGATTTATTAGCCTTTCATACCAGCCTAAAACTACTCCTTATGGCGCATAACCAGCAGCAATATCGTGAGCTTGGCCGCTGGGTTGCGGCGCAACAAGATTTAACCTCAGCAGATGCACAAGAGTATATTGAGCAGGTGATGCAGGCATTAGGTAAACCAGCGACACGAGCCAACCATACTAACGTCTTGCAACATTTGCAGGGCTATTTTGGTCGTCATTTAAACGCTGAGCAAAAGCAAGAGCTAAGTCAGCTGATTCTGGATTACCACGATGGTATCCAGCCGTTGTTGGCGCCATTAACCTTGCTACGACATTATTTACGGGAATATCCAGATAGCTACTTGGCCGGACAGCGTTACTTGAATCCTTACCCAGCTGATTTGAAATTGAGGTACGCGTTATGAGTTCAGAGGCACCAGCAACGGCTAGCGCACGGGCAGGGTTGTGGTTGCGCCACGACCTGCGGCTACGCAGTAATCCGGCACTGGCAGCAGCGGCTAAGCTGAATGGCGCTGAGCAGCCCATCCCGGCGTTGATTTTGCTTTGCCCACAGCAAATGCATGAGCACGATTGGGCTCCAATCAAGTGGGACTTGTATTATCGGCACCTACACGAGTTTGTAAAAAGTGCGGCGGCGGCTGGGATAGCGCTATCCATTCAGGTGATTGAGAGTTGGCAAGTAGCGCCTAAAGCCGTGAAGCGATTTGCCGAACAACAGCAGCTGTCAGAGGTTCATGTCAATGTAGAGTATCCGTTGCACGAAGTGCGCCGAGATCGTGCAGTAAAAGCGCTGTTGGAGCAGCAAGGTGTGGCGTGGCATGGGCATCATGGCAACCTCGTCGTCCCCCCTGTGTTGACCACTCAAACCGGCACTATTTACCAGAAGTTCACTCCATTTGCGAAAGCGTGGCGGCAGCATTTGCGAGAGCAGCTTGGTCATAATGGGCTGCCATTCATGCAACCCGTGGAACGCCGCTGCAAGGTGGCAGCAGCCGTGGTACCCGAGGTTGATTACCCGCGACAGGATTCCAGCGCCTGGGTGGTGGGTGAAGATGCAGTGTATCAGCAATTACAAGGGTACATCGAGGAGCGGGTGACCGCTTATGCGGCGGAACGTGATTTGCCAGGTCTAGATACGACTTCGCGTTTATCACCCTACTGGGAACTAGGCATGCTATCGCCATGGCAAGCCGTGCAGCAGTTAGCGCAGTTAAGTCCGGACTTTCCTGATGCGTTAGATCAAGGTCCTGATGTGTGGCTAACGGAATTGATTTGGCGAGAGTTTTACCAACATCTGATGTTCCACGTGCCGCGCTTAAATTATGGCAAAGCCTTTTTAAAACATACCGATGCTATGCAATGGCGTGAGGATGCCGACAGCTTTCAACGCTGGTGTGAAGGCCGTACCGGCTTTCCTATCGTGGATGCTGGCATGCGGCAATTAGCTGCAGAAGGTTGGATGCACAACCGAGTACGGATGATAGTAGCTCACTTTTTAGTTAAAGATTTACTGCTGGATTGGCGCTTAGGTGAACAGTTTTTTATGCGTCACTTAATTGATGGCAGCTTTCCGGCCAACAACGGCGGCTGGCAGTGGAGTGCCTCGACGGGTACTGATGCAGCACCTTATTTCAGGGTGTTTAACCCAACCTTACAGAGCGAAAAAGTTGATCCCGACGGCAGTTATATTCGTAGATGGGTGAAAGAATTAGCCGATTGTCCGAAACAGCATATCCATGCTCCAGGAAAATGGCTGAAAGACCGTAAACGCAGTGATTATCCGCAACCTATCGTGGACCATAAAGTAGCTCGAGAGCGTTTTTTAGCTGCGTTTAAAGCATTATAAAACCGCTGAGTTTACTAGGTTAGAGGGTAGATGGTAGGCATAACACCGGAGAGCAGGCATGACTGATACAAGCGCAACCGATAACAGTGACATTGTGGCACGCCTAGAACAGGTCTATGCCGAGCTAAACCAACAAAGTATTGCCGCGCTAGATGCACTCTATGCTGACCAGGTGAGTTTTGTCGATCCTATTCACCAAGTGCATGGGTTGAGCGACCTCAAAGCTTATTTTCAAAACACCATTAAAAATGTGCAGAGCTGCTACTTTAAGTTTACCGACCATGCGTTGCAGGGTGATAACTTGTTTGTAGCCTGGCAGATGTTGTTACGGCACCCTAAGTTGGCTAAAGGCGAGCAGGTGACATTGCCAGGTACCAGCCATTTTAAGTTAGCGAATGGCAAGATTATCGCTCAAGTGGATTACTACGATGCTGGTGCGATGGTCTATGAACATATTCCGGTGCTTGGCTGGGCCATTCGCACCGTCAAAGATAAGGTGAAGTCTGCATGAAAATTTTGATTACTGGCGCGACCTCTGGTATCGGCAAGCAGCTCGCCCTCGATTATGCGGCAGCCGGCCACACAGTGATAGCTTGTGGCCGTAATACAGATGCGCTAGCTGAACTTGAACAAGTTCATCCCCAGCACATTGCCGGGCAGCGTTTGGATGTAAGTGATGCGGCCAGCACCAAGCAAGTTTTAGCTGTGTATCAAGATGTTGATGTGGTGATCTTGTCGGCAGGTGTATGTGAGTACTTGGACGTCGAGCAGTTTGAAGCGGCCATGTTCGAGCGCGTGTTTGAAGTGAACGTGTTTGGCATGATGCGTTGTGTCGAGGCTTTATTGCCGAACCTGCAAGCTGGTTCGCAGTTAGTCTTTGTTGGCAGTACTGCACGGCTGCTGCCGTTTACCAAAGCTCAAGCTTACGGTGGCTCTAAAGCAGCTATCCAGTATATCGCGCGTAGCTTACAGGTGGATTTAGCGAAACGGGGTATCCATGTACAAACCGTATCTCCGGGCTTTGTAAAAACCCCGATGACGGACGCCAATACCTTTGAGATGCCGATGCAGGTAACGGTTGAATTCGCTTCACAGCGGATCCGTAAGGGTATTGCTAATAAAACCACCGACATTACCTTTCCGACGCTGTTTGGCTGGGTGCTTAAATTCTTATCGCGGTTGCCACAGAGTTGGCAAGTTGCACTATCTAAACGCTTAAGTTAACGGAGTACATGCGTTCATGAAGATCGCCATTATTGGTTCTGGGATTGCTGGCATGACGTCGGCCTATTTGTTGCAGCAACAGCACGAGATCACCCTGTTTGAAAAGAATAGTTATATCGGTGGCCATACCCGTACTGTTACCGTTGAGGTGCAAGGCAAGGAATACGCCATTGATACCGGTTTTATCGTATTTAACGATAGAACCTATCCGTTATTTCGTAAGCTGATGCGCGAGATCGGCGTATCTTGGCAAGATACCGAAATGAGTTTTAGTGTGCGCGACCCTGAGTCTGGTTTGGAATACAATGGGCACAATCTGAACACCTTGTTTGCACAGCGCAAAAACCTAGTATCCCCCAGTTTCTGGCGATTGATTCGCGGTATCTTAAAGTTCAACAAGGCTGCAAAAGAGGCTTACAACAGCGGAGCGGATCTTGATCAGTTGACCCTAGGTGAGTTTTTACGTCAGCAGCACATCCATCCTTCAGTGAGCGAGTTTTACTTGTTGCCCATGGTGGCAGCTATTTGGAGTGCCTCGTTACAGGAAGCAGAAGCCTTTCCGTTAGGCTTTTTCTTACGCTTCTTTAATAACCATGGATTACTGAATGTCGCAGACCGGCCACAGTGGGCGACCATAGATGGCGGCTCAAGTGCATACGTAGCGCCATTAACTGCGAGTTATCGCGAGCGTATTGAGTTAAACGCCAATATTGTTGCGGTACATCGTCAGCTGCCAGAACGCCAAGCTGCGGTCACATTAGAGTTTGCTGATGGCGAGTTACGCGATTTTGACGAAGTGGTGTTTGCCTGTCACAGCGATGAAGCTTTGGCTTTGTTAGCTCAACCGAGCGCGGCAGAGCAGCAGGTTTTAGGTGCTATCCCGTATCAAATGAACGAAGTAGTGTTACATACTGACGTGCGCTTACTACCACGTGAACAGCGGGCATGGGCCAGCTGGAATTATCTATTGCATAGCGACGATCAGGCACGGACACGGCCGAGTTCAGTCAGCTATAACATGAATATCTTACAGCGCATTCAGGCTCCAGAGGTGTTTTGCGTTACGCTAAATAACACGGCAGCGATTCATCCTGAAAAGATTTTAGGCACCTACCATTATGCGCACCCGGTTTATAGTGTAGAGTCGATGCAAGCCCGCGCCCAGCGTGCGCTGATTTGTGGCCAGCAACATACCCATTATTGCGGGGCTTATTGGTATAACGGTTTCCATGAAGACGGGGTTCGTAGTGCCGTCGATGTCGCCAAACGGTTAGGAGTAGAATTTGTCGCTAGCTAGTGCTATCTATCGAGGGCGAGTGCACCACGCTCGCTACTTACCGCATCCCCACGCCTTTAGCTACAGTATCGCGCAGTGGTGGTTAGCATTGGACGAGTTAGAGCAAGTGGCGGCGCAAAGTCGGTGGTTTTCGTTAACCAACCGCTGGGTGCCATTACGCTTTAAACGCAGCGATTATTTACCTGATACCGACGGTGATTTAGCCGCAGCTGTGCGCCAAAAACTCAGTGAACAGTTGCAGCAGCCAATCAGCGGACGGGTGTTCTTTCTTGGTGCGCTGCGAACCTGTGGGCTCTACTTCAACCCATTAAATTGTTACTTCGTGCAGAGCGATGGGGCGCAAGAGTTCAGTTATATGTTGGCTGAAGTAAGTAACACGCCCTGGAACGAACGCCATTACTATGCCGTAGACTTACAGCAACCACTGCGGCATCCCAAGACTTTCTTTGTATCGCCTTTTAATCCACTTAACATGCATTATCGTTGGCAGCTCAAACCACCAGCTGGGTATGCAGTAGAGGCGGGTGACAAGGCTCTCGTTCATTTAGATGTGCTTAAACAACAAGCAACGGCAGGCACTGATGCCGCCAGTTGGGTGCGTCATTTTAGTGCCACGATGAAATTATCACGGGTGGCATTGAACCGACGTAGCATTCGTAACGTATTATTGCGGTATCCAATAAACACGGTAGGTACGGTGGCGGCTATTTACTGGCAAGCATTGCGATTATGGTTAAAACGTAATCCAGTGTATATCAGTGAGCGTAATTGTTCGGAGACAACAAGTTCAGAGACAACAAGTTCAGCGGCAACCAGTACTGAGTCCAAACAGAATGAACTCAACAAATAATGGTCTAAATTAGGCCAATATAACAGGTAAGTTCCATGTATAAAGAAGATGCCTTAACAGTGATGCAGAACGATTTAACTACGCTCGATAAAACCTTTCGTACCATTGTCTTACGCCTACTGAATCATCTGCAGTTGGGTCACCTTAAGATGTTTGAGCAAGGTCAGCTGATTGCTGAGTTTGGTGATAAAGCCAGTGAGTTAAAAGCTGAGATAGATATACAGAAAGGGGATTTTTATCGCCGCTTTTTGTTTGGTGGTAGTATTGGCGCCGCTGAATTATTTATGGATGAAAGTTGGACGACACCCAACCTGACCCATGTCATTCAATTGTTTGCCCGGAACTTACCCGCGTTAGATGCAGCCGAAGCTAAGTTTAGCTGGTTGTTATTACCGCTCCAAAAGTTTCAGCACTGGCGCCGCAACAATAGCAAGCGCCAGGCCAAAGAGAATATTTCAGCGCACTACGATTTAGGTAACGACCTGTATCAAGCCTTTTTAGACCCAGCACTACAGTATTCAAGTGCAGTATATCCGCATGCTGATGCAAGTCTTGCCGAAGCGCAACAACATAAGCTCAAACGCTTGTGTGACAGCTTAGAGCTATCTGCGGAAGATCACCTGCTCGAAATTGGTACGGGCTGGGGCGGTATGGCGGTATTTGCCGCCAAACATTACGGCTGTAAAGTAACTACAACGACCATCTCAGAAGAGCAATATAGCTATACCAAAGAGCTGATTGAACGAGAAGGGCTGACACAGCAGATCACTTTGCTGAAAAAAGATTACCGCGATTTAGAAGGTACTTACGATAAGTTGGTATCGGTAGAGATGATTGAAGCCGTAGGCTTAAAGTACATGCCGACCTTCTTTAAAACCTGCAGTCGTTTACTTAAGCCAAATGGCAAAATGGCGTTGCAAGCCATTACCATTGCGGACCAGCGCATGAAAAGCTATGCCAACTCGGTGGATTTTATTCAAAAATATATCTTCCCAGGTGGTTTTTTGCCGTCGTTAACCATGATGGCTGAAATGTTTACTAAGCATACAGATATGGTAATGCGTGAAGTACGTGATATTGGTTATGACTACGCCAAAACCTTAGCTGACTGGCGCGACAATTTTAATCAGGCGCACCCGCAACTGATCGACAAAGGCTACGATGAGCGCTTTGGCCGGATGTGGAATTACTACCTGTGCTATTGCGAAGGTGGTTTTTGGGAGCGGACCGTATCTGCGGTGCAGTTGGTTGCAACTAAGCCGCAGAGTCGTTAAGAGGTTATGGCTAATCCTAAGGCGTTAATAAAAACCTACCTGCCTAAGCTGGTAGGTTTGTTTTTATTTGATGCAGTGTGGTTCGCAGCAGTTGCTGGGCGTGGTGAATGGCTGGCGCTGACGTTGGTTTTAGTGGCTGCTCAGGTGGTGTTAGCACTGCGTACTGGGCCTTTCAGCTGGCGCTTGTACGTCGCTTTGTTGGTGCTGGGGTTAGTATTAGAAGCCAGTGTGGTTAGCATGGGCATCCTACGTTTTAGTGAAGGCTGGCTACCCATTTGGCTGGTACTTCTGTGGGTGGGCTTTGTCGGCATGCTGATGAACACCCTCAGTGGCTTAGCCGGGCGCCCTTGGTGGGCAGCATTGCTGGGCATTGCCTCGGGTCCGTTAACTTATGCGATAGGTGCCCGCTTGGGTGCTGCAGAAATTTTGGTTGAAGAATGGCTCTTGTGGTTGGTGTATGGTTTGTTGTGGGCTGCTTATATGGTGATCTTTGCGCTGGTGTCACAACGTATAAAGCAGACACAGGAGGGCAGTCATGATGTCATTAGCAACAGTTCGCAGTCGTCTTAATCTTAGCCTGCATAACATGTTTTCACCGCAGTCAGCCGCACGTTCGTTACTGAGCAGTTTAGCCGCGGGGATGCTCTTAACGGTAGCCGTTGGTATGCCAAGCGCAGCCGCTAACGAGGCCGCTGCAGCTAGTGCCATGACGACGGCTGTCGCGGCGGCAGACAGTTGTACAGTACCGGCATTTCAGCAACTACAAACCGTAGGCAAAACACGCTTAAAAGTGTGGTTTTGGGATGTTTATGATGCACAACTCAAAACCGATACAGGCGCGTTTGGCGATGCCAACCAGCGTGCACTGCAGCTCACCTACTTACGTGATATCGATGCGGATGATTTAGTGGATACCACCGCTGATGAATGGCAGCGTTTAGGTATTGAGCAAACCCCAGAGCACCAGCAATGGTTACAAGAGTTGCGTGAGATGTGGCCTAACGTGAGCAAAGGTGATTGTATTACCTTGGTTGAGACCAATGCTGGCGATGCACAGTTTTATGCCAATCAGGAATTACTTGGTGAGATTGCATCGGCGCAGTTTACCGATGACTTTCTAGCTATCTGGCTTGATGCTAAATCACGCTTTAAAGATGAGCGTGATGAATTAATAGGAGCTAAATAATGAAACAAGCATGGCAAGCTATGATCGCGCTGATGCTGTTGGTGCTGCTGGTGGGCTGCTCGGCAAAGTTAGAAGACTACCAAGGTGAGCAACCGCAGCTTAAGTTAGAAACCTTTTTTAACGGTGACTTGGTGGCACATGGCATTGTCCAAGATTACAGTGGCAAGGTTATTCAGCGCTTTACTGCTGACCTCAAGGGTACTTGGGATGGCAACGAAGGAGTGTTAGATGAGCAGTTTTACTATGCAGACGGTACCCGCCAAGAGCGTATTTGGTATTTAACCAAAACCGCAGACCATACCTATGAGGGCCGTGCCAGCGATGTTGAAGGCACCGCGATAGGCACTACTAGTGGTAACGCCTTACATTGGCGCTATACCCTAATCATTGAGCTTGATGGTGAACCCTTTGCTGTGGACCTTGATGATTGGATGTACTTGGTGGATGAAAACAACATGATTAACCGTACTCAAATGTACAAATTTGGCTTGCCGGTAGGTGAAATCACTCTGTATATAGGTAAGCGTTCATAGGTCTTGGTACGTAGCTATTTGCGCGTAGGTATTCGCACCTAGGTGTGAGTACAAAAGGTTAGGCAGGCAATAACAAACGAGCCGCCCAAGGCGGCTCGTTATAACTTACTCATCGTAACCACGGGGTAGCCGCGACAAGGTTTGATCTTGTTCTAAGCGCTGCTTCCACAATTCTTTGGCACTCAAGCCACCACCACTTTTACTGACTTTAACAGCCTTTTTAGGCGCAACTGCCGGTTTCGCTGCTGCTTTTTTCGCTGAAGCTTTTGCTTTGGCGGGCGCTGCTGAGCTACCAGTTGCACCGCCAAGCTCGGCTGTTGCTTCAGCTAACTGGGCCAGACGCATGTTTTTACCGCCATCCACGCTGTACCAGCCGCCTTTGGCTTCGATATTAGGTTGTTTGCCGTGAGCCTTTAGGTAAGCTGCTGAATAATCAGCTAATACTTGGTCCTTATCAAGTTTGCTCATGTGTTGTTCCTATCGTTGTTGCATGAGAGTGATTCTTTTTTATACCGTCTTTTCTAGTTATTGTCTAATCAACAAGGCAAAAGATTGTAATTTATGGTAAAAAAGAGCCTATTTAGCGACGACATTGAGGCCTATTTTGCAACGATATCAATTACAACAGTATCTGGCCGAATTACTGCAGGTAGAGACCATCAAGGATTATTGTCCCAATGGTCTGCAAGTAGAAGGGCGAGCGGAGATCAACACCCTAGTGACTGGTGTAACTGCTAACCAAGCTCTGTTAGACCAAGCCCTTGCGCTCAATGCCGATGCCGTGTTGGTGCATCACGGGTATTTCTGGAAAAACGAACCGGAAGTGATTACGGGGATGAAAAAACGTCGGCTACAAAGCTTGCTTCAAGCGGATGTTAATCTATTTGCTTACCATCTACCGCTCGATGTTCATGCCACGCTGGGCAACAATGCTCAATTAGCACGGGTGTTAGGTTGGCCGGATGGTTATCAGGTGTCAGGCATCAGCCCCGCTGGGGTGGTGATGGGTTGTGATTTGAGCGCGCCGTTAAGCAGCGTCGCCTTAGCCGAACACCTCAGTGAGGCGCTACAGCGTCCAGTAACCGCGTGTATTGAGCGGGCTGCACCCATTCAACGAGTGGCTTGGTGTACCGGCGGCGGACAAGGTTTCATCGATGCTGTAGCTGCGGCTGGTTTTGATGCCTTCATTAGTGGTGAAATCAGCGAACAGACCACCCACAGTGCGCGCGAGCAAGGTCTTGCTTATATCGCAGCTGGACACCATGCGACCGAGCGCTATGGTGTGCAGGCTTTGGGTAAGCACTTGGCCGCGCAGTTTGGCCTGCGGCATCACTTTATTGATATTGACAACCCAGCGTAGGCCAAACTTTCTTCATGAACAGCAACAACAAGCAGAACAACCAAGCATCGAAAGCCACAGGCGATCAATCCTTTGATGGCATCACGCATAAGTTTTCGCACAACATCTATGCCACCACTAAAGGTCGTTTGCGCTTAGCTGTATTAAAACGTGATTTGCAGCCTTGGTTAACACGAGCAAAGCAGCGCCCCTTAAAGATTTTGGATATTGGTGGTGGGTTAGGGCAAGTTAGCGAGTGGTTTGCGGAGTTAGGCTGCAACATCATGCACACGGACATATCCGCTGAGATAGTGGCGGCAGCGCAACAACAGCATGCGCAAGCTGGATTAGCACAGCGCTATCAGTATTTGGTAGCGCCGTTGCAGCAACTACCTGGACATGTAGCTGATGATTATGATCTGATTTTATGCCATGCGGTGTTAGAGTGGCTAGCAGATCCCGCTGCGGCGATTGCTTTGTTACCCCAGCTACTAGCGCCGCAGGGCGGCATTTCCTTGATGTTCTACAACAAAGACGCCAAGGTGTTGGCTAACGTTATCTTTGGTAATTTTGACTACGTAGAAGCCGGCTTAACAGTTAAGAAAAAAGTGCGATTAAGCCCACAACAGCCGTTAGCTCCCGCGCACGTAGCCCAGTGGTTAGAACAAGCAGGGCTACAGATAGAACACAAAACTGGCGTGCGTTGTTTTCATGATTATCTTAAAAATGCCGCCGACAAAGAGCGCTTCGAGCAATTATTAGCACTTGAACTGCGCTACAACCAGCAAGCTCCGTTTTGTGATATTGGCCGTTATTTACATTGGCAACTCAAGCGAGCATAGGGTTGGGTCACTAATATGCTGCAGGTGATTTATTTTCATAGCCTAAGTAGGCGTGCGCGGCGTTATGCTAAAGCTTATGCGAGCTATTTTGGCGAGGCCCAGTTAGTTGCTAGCAGCGGTGATAGAGACACCGACGTAGCAGCGCTTCGGGCAGCCATGGCGCCGGCATTCGAGACGCCAGTAACTAAGGCGCCAACAACCAAGGCGCCAACAACCAAGGCTGAATGCTTGGTGATTGGTGGCGATGGCAGCCTCAATATTGCAGTCAATGCGTTTGCCTACAGCGCTGTGAGTATTAGTTTGATAGCGGTTGGAACGGGTAATGATTTTGCGCGGCATTATTTGAACCATACAAAACACAGATGCACTGCGCTTAAGGACTGGCGTTGGCGGATGCGAGCGCCTTACCAAGAGCTGCAACTAGCGCTAGGTAAAGTCGCCACAGCCACGGCCAGTTATTATTTTATCAATCATGCTGGTTGTGGCCTCAGTGTTGATCTTACGCGCTTACAACCGCCATGGATGAAGCGCTGGTTAGGTTCATTCAGCTACACGGTTGCGTTATTGCGTTACCTGTTTGGGCCGCTCAGCAAACGCACTCAATGGTACTCGCACGCCTCATCAGGGCAGGCACTAAATGGCCAACTGGTGGTATTGGGACGGTTTATTGGCGGTGGCTTAGAGGTTTACCCACAAGCCAACCGTCAGCGCGGCGACTTGCGTCGTATCGAGATCCCCTTGTTGGGACGCTGGCAGCAGTTAGCTGCGTTAATACAAGTTAAATGGGGTGGTATTGATACCTCAGCAGTGATTAATTGTCGGCCGGTAACTGCCGAGCAGGGGCCGGCATTCGAGCTAGCAGCGGCGGCAATAATATATGAAGTGGATGGTGATATTGTTGGTGAGGGGCCGGTGGCCGTGAGTGTTTGCCCGCAGGCAATTAAACTTAATTTACCAATAGATGAAGCCTTGTGTATGACTGAGTTGGAGAGACAAACATGACTGCATGTGCATTTATTGGCTTAGGTGTGATGGGATATCCCATGGCCGGCCATTTACAAACCGGGGGGGTTACCACCACTGTTTACAACCGTACTGCAAGCAAAGCACAGCAGTGGCAACAGCGTTACCAAGGTAAGGCAGCTGCTACCCCAGCAGCTGCTGCGCAAGGCGCTGATTTAGTGATGTTGTGTGTGGGCAATGACGATGATGTACGCAGCGTGGTGTACGGTGAACATGGGGTGTTGGCCAGCATGCAGCCGGGCAGCATTTTAATTGACCACACTACCGCGTCAGCAGAACTTGCGAAGGAACTCGCTACGGCTTGTGCCGAACGTGGTATTGGTTGGCTCGATGCGCCGGTATCTGGCGGTCAGCAGGGCGCAGAGAACGGTGTTTTAACGGCTATGATTGGTGGTGATAAAGAGGCTTTAATTCAAGCGGACAAGGCCTTAGCTTGTTATGCGAAAACCCGCGAGTACATGGGGCCAGCAGGCCATGGGCAATTAGCCAAAATGGTGAACCAAATTTGCATTGCTGGGGTGGTGCAGGGCTTAGCGGAAGGATTACAACTGGCACGCAAGGTAGGGCTGGATGCAGACACCTTGATCAACGCCATTAGCCAAGGTGCCGCCGGCTCTTGGCAAATGAAGAATCGTTATCAAACCATGTGGAACAATCATTATGAGCATGGTTTTGCCGTGGATTGGATGCGCAAGGATTTAAAAATTGCGTTGCAGGAAGCAGAACGCCAAGGCTTGAGTATGCCGATGACAGCTTTGGTGGATCAGTTCTATGCTGAAGTTCAGAAAATGGGTGGTTCACGTTGGGATACGTCCAGTTTGTTAGCCCGTCTAGAACGAGATTAATCGCCAATAAAAAAGGCCTTATCAATTGATAAGGCCTTTTATTATCTGTTGCTTATAAGCTCAGCGGGTTAGATCTTAACGAATACCCATCCGGCGTAAGCTACCGGTGCTGAAGTCTGAGCGGCTCATCTTAATACCAAAGTTCATGAACTCGCTTTCTTCGTTAGATAGGCCCAGTAGGATGTATCGACCTGAGTTAAGGTCATACAAAGCCTCTGCTGCCATCCACGGGGTGTCGTGGTAGTAGAATTGGGTGTTGTAGGCTTCCGCTACGCGCCACAATTCGCCGCGACCATCGTACTGGTCGATGACTGAGGCTGTCCAGGTATCTTCATCGATAAACATATGGCGGGTTGCATAAATATGACGCTCGCCATCTTTCAAGGTGCCTTTCACTTCCCATACACGGTGTTTTTCGTACCGTACATAGTCTTGGTTCATGTGGCCAGGGCCGATGATATCGTCATACGACAAGCTCGTATCCATCAGCTTGTAGTTGTTGTATGGGATATACATTTCGCGCTTGCCCACAAGTTCCCAGTTGTATTTATCTGGCGCACCGTTGAACATATCTAAGCCATCAGAAGTCCGTAAGCCATCTGATGCGGTACCTGGACCGTCATAGGCTACTGATGGAGCTTTACGAACACGACGTTGACCTGCGTTATACAGCCATGCACGACGTGCTTCTTTCACCTGGTCAATCGTTTCGTGAACCAACAATACGGTACCTGTCATACGCGCCGGTGCAAGAACTTCTTGTAAGAAGTAGAACAGCACGTTGTCGTCTGCTGACTCACGGCCGCTGGCTAAGTATTCAGGGAATACCAACGACTCACGCAATAACACAGGTACAAAACTACCGTTTTCTAGTACTGGGAACTGGTTCACTAAACGTTGAACCGAGCCACCACGATAACGGGTAATGTGGTTCCAAACAGCTTCGACACCTGATGATGGAATTGGGAACGGAATGTGTTTGTCAAAGTTAGCTAAACCATTGCCACCACTGATAAGCTCAGCGTTAAGGGCGTTTTTCTTAATCACATCGTACACGGCTTGCGGGTAAGCTGCGGTACGGTGGGTAGGATAGACGTGGATCTTAAAGTCTGGGTATTTCTTGAACATGGCCACCTGGCCTGGCGACAACATGTTGGCATGCTGGTCGACGTTGGCAGGCGTGATCGTAAGAATAGGCTGTTCATCGGCAAATGGGTCGGCTGGACGGTCTGGCACTTCTCCGTCTGCTTTCACACTATAGCCACCAGTCCAAGCTGGGATAGAACCATCAGCATTGGCGGCCATTTCGGCACCTACCGGAGTTAAATCTTGACCTAAGCGGTTGGCTTCGTCAGGGCTAACTTTAGCCATGACACTTGCTGATACCACTGATAGCGCAAAAATACCGGCTTTTAGCATCATTTTATTCATTGTGCTTTTCCTTGTTGTTCTTAGTTCGCGTTAAAGCTACATCAAAACTAATGTAATATAAATGCCCAACTGCTACTAGCGTTACATTCATTCTCGATGTAAGGTATCAGCTGGTTTGACCTCTAGCGATTTCACATAGCATGTATCGCGAAACAAAAATTTGCAACAGTTTACATGACAATTCTAAGACCAAGAACAATCAAGAGGGTTCCATGATTAAAGCAACAGCGTCTGCTGGTGCAGCATTAACGCTGCTAGCAAGTGCAGTGGCAACGGCCTTAGCAGCGCCTATAGCTAGCGCTGAAGAAAGTTCTGCCTACGAAGTGATTACCGCACCTGCGGTGATGGCAAAAGAAGCGCAGCGGGCGGTATTAAGTGATATCGCTGAAGCAGGCGAGGCTGACATCGCCGTTGGCGATTATGGCATTATTTTGCGCCGCACCGAGCAGCAGTGGCAACAAATGCCCGTTCCTACCAGTGTTTTTCTAAGCTCAGTGAGTTTTGCCGATGCGCAACAGGGCTGGGCTGTCGGTCACCATGGGGTGATTGTTGGCAGCAGCGATGGCGGCCAAACTTGGCAGCGGCAATTGGATGGTTTTGCATTTATTCAGCTACAACAAGATTACTTCGCAACTCGTATTGAACAGTTAACAGATGAGATCGCAGCAGCTGAAGCAAAGGGTGCTGACGAGCTTATTGGCGATCTTGAATTTGCTCTAGAAACTGCCGAGTTTAATTTAGAAAATGCGCAGTTTGCCGAAGAAGAAGGCCCCACCAAACCGTTTTTAGATGTATTAGCGCTAACCCCTGAGGTCGTCTTAGTAGCTGGTGCTTATGGCTCCTTGTTGCGCAGTACCGATGCTGGTCGTAGCTGGCAGGTGCTAGACGGAGCACTCGAAAATCCAGATGGTTATCATTTGAATAGTTTAACGGCAGATTCGGATTACACCTACTTAGCGGGTGAATCGGGATTACTCTTTCGAAGTGCTGATCAGGGCTCGACCTGGGAAACCCTAGATAGCCCTTATTACGGCTCGTTTTTTGGTTTGCATGTGGATGCAGAGCAGCGGCTATGGGCGTTTGGTCTACGTGGTAATATCTTTGTAAGCGAGGATCACGGCGAATCTTTTAGTCAGATTAGCTTGCAAGATCCGGTCAATATTAATGCTGCAATAGATGCCCCCGATGGTGGCGTTTATTTGGTGGGTAATGCTGGTGTGATAGCGTGGGCGAATGCCGCTGGCGAGGTGCTTGAAAGCACTCACAGTAGTGGTGCCGCACTAACCGACGTGGTGCTTAACGATGACGGTACTCTGACTATGGTGGGGCAGCGAGGCCTGCTCACTCAACCCGCTTTGCGTAACTAAGGATTGACGTTTTTATGTCTCAACAATCTTCAACATCAACTCCGCCGGGCAAAAGTGTTTTGTTAGAGCGGGTGTTGTTTTCGATGCGACCTTTATGGTTGGCTCTGTTTGCTATTTTGACGGTTTATTTGGGCTGGCATGCAAGTCAGGTTCGTCCTGAAGCTAGCTTAACCAAAATGATTCCTACTAATCACGAGTTCATTCAGAACTATTTTAAGCACCAAGAAGATTTGGCGAGCTTGGGTAACGTTATTCGGGTGGCGGTAGAAACCACCGAGGGGGATATTTTCACCCCAGAATTTCAGGCAACTTTGCAGCAAATAACGGACGAAGTTTTTTATGTGCCTGGCGTTGACCGTAGTGGTTTAAAAAGTATTTGGACACCAAATGTGCGCTGGAGCGAGGTCACCGAAGAGGGCTTTGTCGGCGGACCTGTAATTCCAGACACATGGGATGCATCTGAGCGTTCACTGGACCAATTGCGCACCAATATTCTGCGCTCTGGTGAAGTAGGTAACTTAGTTGCCAATAACTTCAAATCGGCACTGATTTACGTGCCTTTATATGAAGTGCATCCAGATACCGGCGAAAAACTTGATTACAAGGTGTTATCTGAAGCCTTAGAGCAGAACATTCGCGACAAATATCAAACGGATACCGTAAAAATTCACATTACCGGCTTTGCCAAAGTGATTGGTGACCTGATTGAAGGTGCGTATCAGGTAGGGCTGTTCTTTGTTATCGCCATTGTGATCACTCTCGTGATGCTGTACTGGTACAGCCGTTGTTGGCGTAGTGCGTTTGCGGTGCTGAGTTGTTCCATCATTGCGGTGGTATGGCAGTTAGGCATTATTGAACTGATTGGAAGTGGGATTAACCCTTACTCGATGTTGGTGCCGTTCTTAGTGTTTGCCATTGGCGTGAGCCATGGGGTGCAAATCATCAACGCCATCAGTAATAACCGAGTAGATGCCTTAGATAAGGTGGGCGCTACTCGTTTGGCGTTCCGTGGTTTATATATCGCTGGCTTAACTGCTTTGGTTTCAGATGCCATCGGTTTTACGACCTTGATGGTCATTGATATTGAGGTGATTCAAGAGTTAGCGATTGCCGCAAGTATTGGTGTGGCGGTAGTGGTGTTAACCAATTTAGGGATGTTGCCTATTTTGATGTCCTACACCGGAGTCTCTAAAGCCGGCGTTGAATACGCTGCTAAAGCGCGCCAAAAAGAACATCCGGTGCTCAATATTTTCAGCCGTTTTTCGCGCCCTAAGTGGGCCTATAGTGCCTTAGTTGTGGCTCTGATGGGGTTAGCCTGGGGTTTGTACTACGGCCAGCAAATGAAGATTGGTGATTTAGACGCAGGGGCGCCAGAACTACGTCCGGATAGTCGTTATAACTTAGATAACCAATTTATTGTTGATAACTACAGCTCGAGTACCGATGTGTTTGTGGTGATGGCAGAAACGGCACCAAGCCAATGTATTGCCTACGATAACCTGGAGCTGTTAGACCGTTTTACGTGGCACATGCAAAATACCCCTGGGGTGCAAGACGTTAAGTCTGTCGCTTATGTGGCTAAAATGGGTTCGTATGGCCTCAACGAGGGTAATTTAAAGTGGTATAGCCTAACTCGTAATCAATATTCATTGAATGGTTACACGGGGCGTACTCCGCCGGGGTTGATTAACCCTGATTGTTCGATGGCACCGGTGATTATCTTCTTGAATGATCACAAAGCCGAAACCTTGCAAACCGTGGTCGCCTCGGTCAATAGTTTTAATCAAGAATATCAACAAGATGGTCTTGAACTATTGATGGCAGCAGGTAATTCAGGGATTGAAGCTGCGACAAACTCAGTGATTGAGTCAGCTCAGAACAAAATGATGTTGTGGGTGTATGGCGTGGTTATTTTCTTATGCTTACTAACGTTCCGGAGCTTACGTACAGTAACCTGTATCATTTTACCGTTGGCACTAACCACGGTGATGAGCCAAGGCTTGATGGCAGTTCTGGGCATTGGCGTGAAAGTAGCAACCTTGCCAGTGATTGCCTTAGGTGTGGGGATTGGAGTGGATTATGGTATTTACATCTACACCAAGATTCGTGAAGGTTTAGCGCAAGGCATGCATCTTGATGACAGCTACAAGTACGCGCTAGACAGCACTGGTAAAGCGGTTGGATTTACTGGGCTCACTTTGGCTATTGGCGTAGCTACTTGGATCTTCTCGCCGATTAAGTTTCAAGCGGATATGGGGATCCTGTTAACCTTTATGTTCATCTGGAACATGCTAGGTGCCTTGATCCTGATCCCAGCGTTAGCACGCTTCTTTGCTAACTTTACCCGCAAAGCCCACTAACTGTAGGCTTGCGTTACCGTTAGAACCAGCAGACGCCGCTACTTGTTAGCGGCGTCTTGCAATATAAAATCAGCACCTTGGTCAGCGATCACCATGGTGGGCGCGTTGGTATTGCCACTCACTACGGTCGGCATGATGGAAGCGTCAATGACGCGTAAACCAGCAACGCCATTTACTCGCAACTGCGCATCAACCACAGCATCTTGGTCGTTGCCCATGCGGCAGGTGCTGGTTGGATGGTAAATCAGCCCGACATTACTCATCAGCTTAGCTAACAACTCCTCATCATTAGCACAAGGCCCTGGCCATACTTCGCCGCCATTATGCTCAGCAAGGGGCGCTTGGTTCATAATCTCGCGTACCTGTCGCACCCCAGCCAACAACGCCTGTTGATCACTAGGATGCTTTAAAAAGTCATAGCTAAAAAGCGGTTTATCTGTGGCTTTGTTACTCCGCAAACGTAACTGGCCTCGGGCTTGTGGTCGTAACAGGCAAACATGGCAGGCATAGCCATGGGTGAAAGCCGGTTTAAGGTCATACCCGCTGTCGTTAAAGCGAGTCGAGACAAAGTGAAGTTGTAGATCAGGTGTCTCTATTTGTTCACTGCTGCGCAAGAATCCACCCACCTCGGCCGGAGGATGTGCGAGTGGGCCGGTTTTATCACGCCGATATTGCCACCAAGCTTTCGCCATCCTAGCTAATCCTATGGGATTAAGACTGATGCCGTCTTTGCGCTTGTTGCGGTAATGAATCATCACATCCACGTGCTCTTGCAGATTAGCGCCCACCTCAGCACGATCGGCAATGATACTGATGCCATGTTGTTGCAACTGGGCGGCTGGGCCAATACCAGATAACATCAACAATTGCGGGGAGTTGATTGCGCCACCGCTTATAATCACTTCGCGTTGCGCGAACCATTGCTCGCCACTGACTAATTCAATCCCTACGGCTTGGGGCTGGGCTTGGCTTTGGTCAAAGAGCACCCGTTGTACCAAGCTATCAGTTAACACCTTGAGGTTAGGGCGTTGCATTGCTGGCAGCAAGAAAGCACGGCGCACACTCCAGCGCTGCGCTTGGTGAATCGTAAATTGGAACGGGCCAATACCGTAGAGCTCGGCACCGTTAAAATCTGGGTTAAAGGGAATACCGGCAGCAACTCCTGCCTCAACAAAGCGTTGGGCAGCGAGAAAATAGGTGGGCACATCACTGACTTTAAGCGGCCCATCAGCGCCATGATAAGCGTCGGCACCGCGGCTATTGGCTTCAAGTTTCTTGAACCTTGCCAACATGGCGGGCCAATCCCAGTTACTGTTGGTTAAGCTGGCCCAATGTTGATAATCACTAGGGGCACCGCGGGTATAAATCATGGCATTAATTAAGCTGCTGCCACCTAAACCTTTGCCGCGCGGGGTAAACAAGCCTTTGCCTTGGCGAAGTGGGGCTTTATCACTGCTGCGGTAGCCCCAATTAAAGCCACGGTGGTGCATAAAGCGTACTACGCCACCGGGCATATCACTGAATTCGTGTTGGCCGTTGCCGCCAGCTTCTACTAGGAGCACTTGGTAGTTACCGCAGGCACTCAAGCGGTCCGCCAGCACGCATCCAGCGGAACCACCACCGACAATGATAAAATCGTACTTTGTTGTGCTCATGGTTGTTGTTCTGTATTCGTGATTGTTCGTGATTGTTCGTTTTATAAACTTTGAGCGTAGCGTAAAAGATCATTCAATAAACGCATGTTGCGAGAGTTATCGCTATGCTGCTGCGCAGCTAACTCCAGCTCTTGCATAAATCGCTCGGCAGACAAACCACCTGGAGGAGGTGAGAGCAGCCTACCTTGGCAAAATTCACGCCATTTCAGTAATTCAGAATCAGTTAACGTACTTGGGTAATTACGGGCACGGTAGCGAAACAACATCTCGGGTAAGCGCGAATCGCTAAAGTTTAAGGTCAAACCTGGTAGTTGTTCAGGCGCTGTATTACGGATAATGTCCATATTAGAGCGGTCTTGTTCACTAAAGAAAGGGCCGCTGTAGAGCATAAAATCAGGATCAGTAACCGCGTCATAGGTTTTGCTGGTCAGTAACGCTTGGCACAAGCGGTCGCGTAATTCGCTCTGTGCTAAAAGCGCCTGCCGGTGGCGTTCTAGTTGCTCGAGATCTAAGTTCCAACGCTGCTGCGCGCTGCTGTCGAGCACATTGAGTTTAGCGATAAAGGGGCAGCGATTGAGTTGCAAGGTTCCCCCAGCGAAGGCCGATAAACCTTGCTCAGCTAGCTGTTTACGCGGGGTAAAGCGGCGTTCGACCAAATCATCTAGCGAACTCTCTAAAAACTCCAGCGGGTTGTGGCGCAAATCCCAGTAGAGCAGGGTGTTGGGCTGCTCCGGATGATAGCCTAGCGGCATGATCACACTCACGTAACCGTTGAGTGCGCCGTAAAAACCACTGATGTGTACGCGTGGTTCAAAATTCACCAAATCAATCAGTTGTTGCACGGCTTGTTTGCGGCGTAATCCATAAGCGTAGGCAAACAACCTTGGTTGTGCTTGTTTAACTTTACGAGCCATGCCGATGGTGGCATGAACGTCAGCCATAGCATCATGGGCGTTGGCGTGTTCAATACCATTGGCTTTAGACAAGTCTTCTAAGCGCATGCTGACCCGCCCATCGTCATGGTAGGGCCATTCGATTCCTTCGGGGCGCAGGGCATAGCAAGCGCGCATCAAGTCGATTAGATCCCAGCGTGAATTTTGCTGCTGCCAAGTATGAGCGTAGGGATCATGAAAATTACGGTAGAACAGGTGCCGGGTTACTTCATCGTCAAAGGCGATGTTGTTGTAGCCAATGATAGTGGTGTTCGGTACGCTCATTTGCGCTGCGATAGCCGCGGCAAAGCTCGCTTCGTTGGTACCTTGCGCAAGCGCAAACTGCGGCGTAATACCTGTCACTAGCACCGCCTGAGGATGAGGCAAAAAATCTGGCGTGGGCTGACTAAATAGGGTCAGTGGACGACCGCAGGGCTCTAATTCTAAATTGGTTCTTAAACCGGCAAATTGGGAGGGCCGATCGTAATGAGGGTTAGCCCCCCAAGTTTCGTAGTCATGAAAGTAAAAACTGGCGTCAGACATGGCGCATAATAATCCTTGCTAATGTATGCAGGTCAGACTACCTGATTGCTGACTTAGCCGCAATCAAGAGGTGACGGCCAACCCTAATTACCGCTAAGATAGCTAACTAATGATAATAAAATGATTCAACAGCACCGAGGCGATTATGGGTCTATTCAGTTCTTTTTCTTTTGCCACCAACAAGCGCGTGGGCTTAAGTTTGCTCGCCACCGCTTGCTTTACTGCCGCCGCTTGCAGCAGTGCACCTGAGCCAAGTTCTAGTGTAGCTGCCAAGGCGACTGTGACCGAGGCCGCACCGTTTGCGATTGCCATTCATGGGGGCGCCGGCACCATTACCCGCGCAAGCATGACGCCAGCACGGGAACGCGCCTATCGCGAAAAACTAGCCGAAGCTATCGCCGCCGGACAGCAGATCTTAGCCGCCGGTGGCACCAGTATGGATGCGGTTATTGCGGCGGTACAAGTGTTGGAAGACTCACCGCTGTTTAATGCCGGTCGCGGTGCCGTGTACACTTGGGATGAACAGCATGAACTTGATGCCGCCATTATGGACGGTTCCAATCGTGCAGCGGGAGCAGTGACTGGGGTGACAACGATCAAGAGCCCGATTGCCTTGGCCCGTAAAGTGATGGAAGAATCGGTGCATGTGATGCTCAGCGGCGCTGGTGCTGAGGAGTTTGCTGATCTGCATCAACTAGAACGGGTGGATAACAGCTACTTCAATACCGAAGCTCGCTTTGATGCGCTGCAACGCATGAAACAGCAGCTTGGTAGCCAAGATAAAACCGCATGGCAGCAGCTAGACGCACGCTTCAAGTATGGCACCGTTGGGGCGGTAGCGTTGGATACTCATGGTAATTTAGCTGCCGCCACCTCAACCGGAGGAATGACGGGCAAGCGCTACGGTCGTATTGGTGATTCGCCAGTGATTGGCGCTGGTACTTGGGCGGATAATGGCAGTTGTGCGGTTTCGGCCACAGGTCATGGTGAATATTTTATTAAGTATCAGGTAGCAGCAGATATTTGCGCACGAGTGACCTATCAAGGCAAAGATATCGTAAGTGCTGGTGATACCGTTATTCATGAGGTGCTGATGCCCGTTGGTGGTACTGGCGGCGTGATCATTGTTGACGGTCAAGGCAAGGTGCATATGCCGTTTAATACCGAAGGCATGTACCGCGCTAGTCAACAAGGTGATGGTCCGGTTCATATTGCAATTTATGCAGACGAAAACTAACTCGCAATAAGGGCTGTTGGTGCGGGTTAACAAGCTTACAGAGGGCTGCTAAACTAGCAGCCCTTTTAAATCTAAGTGCTAATGCAGGATTTTTGTGCAAACCATTCAATTTCCAGCTGAACTCCCTGTGGTGCAGGCCAAGGCCGAGATTCAAACGGCCATTGCCAAACACCAAGTGGTGATTGTCGCGGGCGAGACCGGTTCAGGTAAAACCACACAGTTACCTAAAATGCTGCTAGAAATGGGCTACGGTAAAATGATTGCCCACACCCAGCCGCGGCGTTTAGCTGCCCGCAGTGTTGCCCAACGTATCGCACAAGAATTAGAAACTGAGTTGGGTAACCGGGTTGGTTATAAGGTACGTTTTCATGATCAAACGGCACCCACCACAGAAATAAAATTGCTCACGGATGGGATGTTGCTGGCTGAACTGCAGAATGATCGCATGTTGCGGCAATACGATGCCATTATCATTGATGAAGCCCATGAACGTAGTCTGAATATCGACTTTCTGTTAGGCGCGTTGGCCACTATTTTGCCTAAGCGGCCAGAGTTAAAACTGGTGATTACCTCAGCTACCATTGAGACGGAACGCTTTGCCAAACATTTTAATCAGGCCCCGATCATTACCGTTACCGGGCGTACTTATCCGGTTGAGGTGCGTTATCGGCCGTTAAGCAATGCCGATGATGATAACCAAGACAGCGCTGATGTAGTGCAAGGCGTGTGTGATGGGGTATTAGAGCTAAGCCGTGAAGCCCCCGGTGATATTTTGATTTTTGCCAGTGGTGAGCGTGAAATACGTGATTTTGCTGAAGCTATTGGTGATTTACAGTTACCTAATACTGAGCTTTTACCGCTGTTTGCACGGCTATCTGCTGCTGAGCAACAACGGATTTTTCAGCCGCATAGCCAACGTCGTATTGTGATTGCGACCAACGTCGCTGAAACCTCACTGACGGTGCCCGGCATTCGTTATGTGATAGACCCAGGTACGGCTCGTATCAGTCGTTACAGTTACCGCAGCAAAGTGCAACGCTTGCCGATTGAGAAAATTTCACAAGCTTCAGCGAATCAACGGATGGGGCGTTGTGGCCGGGTCGCACCGGGGATTTGTATCCGGCTCTATGATGAAGCTGATTTTTTAGCTCGGCCTGAATACACAGATCCAGAAATCTTACGCACCAATCTAGCTGCGGTTATTCTGCAAATGACGGCGGCAAAACTTGGCGATATTCGTCGTTTTCCATTCGTAGAAAGGCCCGATGAGCGGTTTATTAAAGATGGCCTGAATTTATTAGAAGAGCTGCATGCTTTAGAAAGCACGGGTGGGCGATCCGGCAAAAGCAACAAGCGGCGCGGGTATCAAGGCCCAAGATTAACCGAGATTGGGCGACAAATCGCCCAGTTGCCGATTGATCCGCGGTTGGGGCGGATGGTGATAGCTGCAAATGAATTTGGCTGTATGCAGGAAGTGTTAATTATTGCCGCCGCACTGAGTATTCAAGATCCGCGTGAGCGTCCACAACAGGGGGCGCAAAAAGCAGACCAACTGCATCAAAGGTTTCACCATAAAGACTCTGATTTTGCGAGCTTCTTGCTGTTGTGGCAATACCTTGAGGGTCTACAAAAAGAGCTTTCTAGAGGCCAACTGCGAAAGCGTCTGAAAGAAGAGTTTATTCATTTTCTGCGGGTGCGTGAATGGCAAGATGTGTACACTCAGCTGCGCCAAAGTGTGCGAGGTATGGGCTTTCGGATTAATCAAGAACCCGCCAGCTATGAGGCCATCCACCAAGCGCTCTTAACCGGCATGCTCTCGCATCTAGGAACCAAGCAAGAAGGCCATGAATACATGGGTGCGCGGCAACGCAAGTTTTTTGTGTTCCCGGGCTCTGGCTTGTTTAAAAAGTCGCCTAAGTGGCTGATGGCCGCAGAGCTTGTAGAAACCAGCCGCTTGTTTGCCCGCATCAATGCTCGGATTGAACCCGAATGGGTTGAGCCACTGGCGAAACACCTGGTTAAATACAGCTATTTTGAACCCCATTTTTCGAAAAAACAGGGCTCGGTGTTAGCTGATGAGCAAGTGACGCTTTATGGCTTGATTATCGTGCCACGGCGTAAAGTGCAGTATGGCCCGGTAAAACCTATTGAAGCGCGCGAGATCTTTATTCGTGAGGCACTGGTGCAAGGGCAGCTTAAACGGCAACTGCCTTTCATTAAGCACAATCTTGCACTTATCGAGAGTGTTAAAGGGCTCGAAGACAAATCGCGTCGGCGCGATATCCTGGTGGATGATGAAGCTCTGTTTCAGGCCTATGATGAGCATATTCCCGCGGGTATTTACAACGAGCAGTTATTAGCCGGGTGGTGGCATAAAGCTGTTAAGCAGAATCCCCAACTTCTGTATTTTGTACGCGCTGATCTGATGGCCCAAGATGCGGAACATGTCACCCCTGATGATTATCCAGATGTTTGGCAGCAGGGCCAACTGACCTTACCCTTGCATTATCATTTTGCTCCAGGCAGTGAAGATGATGGGGTGACGGTGCAGATCCCGCTAGCACTGCTAAACCAAGTGACGCCGCAAGGGTTTGATTGGCAAATACCAGCTCTGCGGCATGATCTAGTGGTAGCCTTGATCAAGAGCCTGCCCAAACAACTCCGTCGAAACTTTGTGCCGGCACCTAACTACGCCCAAGCGTTTTTAGCTGATACCCCAGCGGCAACGATAGCGAAAGAGCCTTTGCTTACGGCCTTATCTGCCAAATTACGGCGTATGACGGGTGTCACTATCCCTGATGATGCTTGGTATCATGGTGGCGCAGATGCTATTCCAGCACATTTACAGATGAACTTTGCGGTAGTGGATGAGCAGGGCAAGGTACTGCAACAAGGGCGAGATTTACACCAGTTGCAACAGCGGCTACAAGGTGACGTGAAAGAGGCCCTCGCTCAGGCAGTAGCCAGTAAGCAGGCACCGCAAGCGGCAACCAGTTGGCAGTTTGGTACGCTCCCCGACATGCTCGAGCAGCAACAACAAGGTTATGCGATTAAAGCCTTTCCGGCGTTAGTGGCTGAGGCCGAAGGAGTGCGTGAAGAACTCTTCGATAGCCTAGCGAAAGCCGAACATGCGCATTGGCAAGGATTGCGGCAGCTGTTGTTGCTGCAACTACCGTCACCTATTCGGCATTTGCAGCAAACGCTTTCTAATAAAGCGAAATTAGCGCTTTATTACAATCCATGGGGCAATGTTGAAGAACTTATCGCTGATTGTATTAGGGCGGCGCTGGATGAGTTTATTGAGGCAAATCCAGCCCGTGACCCAGCGGCTTTTCAAGCCTTGTATGATACTGCGAGAGCACATTTAAACGAGCGGGTGAGCGAGATAGCTAACCAATTAGAGCCTTGTCTGCTGCTTAGCCACAGCATTCGTAAACGGATGAAAGGCAAGGTTAGCTTAGAGCAGATTCAAGCCCACGGGGATATAGCACAACAGTTGGATGCCTTGGTGGGCCCCGGTTTTGTTAGTAACGCCGGAGCGCAGCGTTTGGATGATATTCAACGCTATTTGAAAGCAATCGAGCGACGCTTAGATAAGCTGCCGGTGGATCCGAACAAAGATCGTTTACACACGTTGGTCCTGACGGACTTGTCGCAAGCCTATCAAAGCTTGTTGGCGAAACAAAACAAACAGCAGTTGATACCGTCAGATGTGCTTGAAATCAGATGGATGATAGAAGAGCTGCGGGTAAGTTTTTTTGCGCAGACGTTGGGTACCCAATACCCGATCTCAGAAAAGAGAATTCGCCAAGCGCTTGCTGCAGCAGCTTAAATGCTGCTGCAGTAGTGCTTAACTAAGTTAGGCGTATAAACCTAAATTGGCGCGGGCATAAGCTTCAAATTCAGTGCATCCACCGATGTGTTTTTCGTCCACAAAAATCTGCGGTACGGTTAAGACGGGTGCGCCGACGGTTTTCTCTAAATCTGCTTTTGAGATACCTTCAGCGTGCATGTCGACGTAGCGAAATTCAAAATCATCGCGATCGGCAGTGAGTTTTTCAGCGATTTGTACCGCACGAACGCAGAATGGGCAGCCAGGGCGACCAAAAATAACAGTAAACATCTCAGACTCCTTTAAAAAATGATATTAGCCATATTTTCCTATAAACCGCGGCGGCTTGCCAATGAGTTTTGTGGATAGTGGCTATCGAAGCTAGCGATTATTGATTAATTTCAAGATCCGAGGCTGCAACGCAGCAACAAGGCAAGCAATCGCCGGGTCGCACGAAAGCCAGTGGCTCGTTGATGTAGGTGATCTCGCCTTGTACTAGTTGCACTCGACAGGCGCCGCAAAAACCATTGCGACAATGATAGTGGGGCTCTAAACCAGCCGCTTCCATAGCTTCTAAGAGGGTACCCTGTGAGCTGTCAACGGTCAGCTGCTGCTGACCATTGACGATGACTTTATACGCAGTGCTCATGATGATTTAGAGTTCAAAATCTCCGAGGTCAGAAGCACTAACGTTACTGTCGATTTGGCCTACCAGATAGGAGGTGATTTCGGCCTCTTGTGGTGCGACTTGGACGTTGTCTGACACCAGATACTTGTTCATCCAGGGTAGCGGGTTGCTACGCTGTTTAAAGGGCGCATCAAAACCAATGGCTTCCATTCGCATATTAGCAATGTATTCCACATACTGGCAGAGCATTTCTTCGTTTAGGCCAATCATAGAGCCATGTCTGAACAAATAGTGGGCCCATTGCTTTTCTTGTTCAACGGCCTTCATAAAGATGTTCAGTGCTTCGTCGCGTAACTCTTCGGCAATTTCTTTCATTTCTGGGTCATCTTGACCGTATTGCCATAGATTAAGAATTTGCTGAGTAGAGACCAAATGCAAGTTCTCATCACGGGCGATAAGACGGATGATTTTTGAGTTACCTTCCATCAGATCACGTTCAGCAAAGGCGAAGGTACAAGCGAAGCTCACATAAAAACGAACTGCCTCTAGCGCATTCACTGAGTTGATGCACAAGAATAGCTTTTTCTTGAGCTCACGCATGCTAACCAGATGCTTCTCACCGTCAACTTCCCATTCGCCTTCGCCATGGGTTTGCCAAAGCTGCGTATAGAAGATCAAATCGTCGTAATAGCGAGAAATATCGGTGGCGCGTTTCTGAATTTCTTCATTAATCACGATATCTTCAAAAACTTCACTCGGGTCAGTAAATAAATTCCGTAAAATATGCGTGTACGAACGTGAGTGAATGGTTTCAAAAAACGACCAAGTTTCAATCCAAGTTTCTAATTCAGGAATGGATACAATCGGCAGCAATGCAATGTTAGGGCTGCGTCCTTGTACTGAATCTAACAAGGTTTGATACTTTAAGTTAGAGATAAAAATATGCTTTTCGCTATCAGTTAAGGCTTGAAAATCAACGCGGTCGCGGCTGACATCAACTTCTTCTGGGCGCCAAAAAAAGCTAATTTGTTTCTCAATCAGCTTTTCAAAAATGCTGTGTTTTTGTTGGTCATAGCGCGCAACGTTGACTGAATTACCAAAAAACATTGGCTCTAACAGAGGGTTAACTTGGTTCTGATTAAATGTTGAATAACTCATACCTTAGCACACCTTTTTTAGCATCATCAGCTGAGCAGCGGTACTGCTCAGCGAGTGCAACTTGTTGTTATTAAGCAGCAGAACTAGATCTTACAGGCACCACCGGCACAATCATCGTCTTCTTCAATAATCGCGACAGTTGCTTGTTGGTTCTCTTCTTCACGAGTTTTGGCTTCTACTTTGTCACGCAAATCTACTTGGTTATCTGAAGCACCGTCACGCGTGTTGTGATAATAAAGCGTTTTTACGCCTAACTTATAGGCATACAGCAAGTCTTGTAGCAATTGCTTCATCGGCACTTTGCCTGCTTCAAACTTGGCTGGGTCGTAGTTGGTGTTAGCGGAAATGGTTTGGTCGACGAATTTCTGCATAATGCCAACCAATTCTAAGTAACCTTTGTTACTAGGGATGCTCCACAACAGCTCATACGCGTCTTTCAACGTTTCGTACTCAGGCACGACTTGTTTCGTAATGCCGTCTTTTGATGCTTTAATACTGATATGTCCGCGCGGTGGTTCAATACCGTTGGTTGCATTAGAAATCTGCGACGAGGTTTCTGATGGCATTAAGGCAGACAGGGTAGAGTTACGCATACCGTATTGTTGTACATCACGACGTAACTGGTCCCAATCAAGATGCAATGGCTCTTGGCAAACGCTATCCAGATCTTTCTTGTAAGTATCGATTGGCATCACACCTTTGGCATAGGTGGTTTCATTAAACTTAGGACAAGCACCAAGCTCTTTCGCTAAGTTCATGGAAGCCTTCATCAAGTAGTATTGAATAGCCTCAAAAGTGCGATGAGTTAACGCGTTCGCGGAACCATCAGAATAACGGACCCCGTTTTTAGCTAAATAATAAGCGTAGTTAATTACCCCAATGCCCAACGTACGACGGCCCATGGTTGCGTTACGAGCGGCAGGTACGGGATATTCTTGATAATCGAGTAAGCTATCAAGCGCACGCACGGCTAAATCAGCCATTTCATCAAGTTCATCTAATGATTTAATCGCACCTAAGTTAAAGGCCGACAGCGTACATAAAGCGATTTCACCTTCTTCATCATTCACGTGGCGCAATGGCTTCGTTGGCAAGGCGATTTCTAAACACAGGTTACTTTGTCGAATAGGTGCAACCGCCGGGTCAAACGGACTGTGAGTGTTGCAATGGTCCACGTTTTGCAGGTAAATGCGACCTGTACTAGCACGTTCTTGCATGAATAAACTAAAGAGTTCAATGGCTTTGATACGCTTTTTGCGAATGCTATCGTCGGCTTCGTATTGCAGATAGAGGCGTTCAAATTCTTCTTGATTAGCAAAGAAAGCATCGTATAAACCAGGGACATCAGACGGGCTAAACAAAGTGATGTAGTCGTCTTTGATTAAGCGCTGATACATAACACGGTTGAATTGCACGCCATAATCTAAGTGGCGCACACGGTTCTCTTCAACGCCGCGGTTGTTTTTAAGAACCAGCAAGCTTTCTACTTCTAGGTGCCAAAGCGGATAGAACAGGGTAGCGGCACCGCCACGAACACCGCCCTGAGAACAGCTTTTAACTGCGGTCTGGAAGTACTTATAAAATGGAATACAGCCGGTGTGGAAAGCTTCGCCACCACGAATGGCACTACCAAGCGCACGGATACGGCCAGCGTTGATGCCAATCCCAGCACGTTGAGAAACGTACTTAACAATAGCACTTGCAGTGGCGTTAATTGAATCTAAGCTGTCGCCTGTTTCAATCAATACGCACGAACTAAACTGGCGCGTAGGTGTACGAACGCCTGACATGATAGGGGTTGGCAAGGAGATCTTAAACAATGACGTGGCATCGTAAAAACGCTGCACATAGCTCATCCGAGTTTCTTTCGGATAGTTCGCAAACAAACAGGCCGCGACTAAGACATACAAAAATTGCGCACTTTCATAGAGCTCACCGGTCACTCGGTTTTGCACCAAGTATTTGCCTTCTAATTGCTTCACCGCTGCGTAGGAAAAGTTCAAGTCGCGGGCGTGATCGATAAAATCGTTCATTTGCTCGAATTCTTCGCGCGTGTAGTCAGTCAACAAATGTTTATCGTAACGACCCGCAGCAACCATTTTAGTGACTTGATCATACAAATGGGGCGGCTCAAATTGGTTATAAGCTAATTTACGCAGATGGAAAACTGCTAAGCGCGCTGCTAAATACTGATAATCAGGTGCTTCTTCAGAGATAAGGTCAGCGGCAGCTTTGATGATGGTCTCGTGAATATCTTCAGTCTTAATACCGTCATAAAATTGGATATGGGATTTAATTTCAACTTGTGATACCGAAACGTTGTTCAAGCCTTCGGCTGCCCAACTAATCACACGGTGAATTTTGTCTAGGTTTAAAGGTTCGCGTTCACCGCTACGTTTAGTTACGAAAAGCTTTTGGTTCATGAGGCGCATCCATCGTTGTTATGGTTGTTTTGTCTAGCCACAAGATATAGTGCGTGTTGCGACCGCTCGACGGTTTTATACACAATATCTTGGGATGAATGAATGGGGTTATCCTAGCACTTATCGCACACTGATCAAGTGCGTTTACGTTACAAAAAGGGGAAGGTTTGACTAACCGAAGTGTAGGCTTTCGCTAAAACCTACGGTGCAATAGAGGTTTAGTAAAATCAAGCACTCTGAAAAAAAATATTGGAAATTTTTTTACCGTCATTAGCTGACGTTTTGTTGCTCAATGAAAACCGATTAGAAAGCGGAGGTTTGGTTAGATAAATCTACATATGGACGTTTCAGTGGTGTGACTGTCTATATGTTGTGCTGGTTTTTTTGGTGAAAACTGCGAAGCAGCGCTGCTGGCACTTTTTGTTGGTGCCGAATCAAGGCCAAAATCCAGACCAGCGCAAGCCCCGTAGTTAGGCCAAGAGATCATAATTAAGTTAATAAATCGAGTAACTCTAAGGGGGTTTCGATGAAACTGTCGGCTCCCCACGCGGTTGGCGTTTCGATGGCACTGATGTAGCCATAATTCGCCACAATAGTGCGCATGCCAGCAGCGCGACCGGCTTGAATATCCCGCTCGGCATCGCCCACGTACCAACAATCGTCCGCCACTACTTGTAGTGCTTGGGTAGCGTGCAGTAGGGGTTGTGGTGATGGTTTCGCTACTGCTAAGGTATCGCCGCAAACAACCACCTCGATTGCAGCTAATTCAGGAAAGCTAGGCAGCAGTTGCACGGTTAAGGCCGTTGGTTTATTGGTGACAATCGCAACCGGTATCTGTTGCTGTTGTAGTTGTGCTAGCAGTTCGCTAACCCCAGCAAAAAGCTGGGTTTGTTCAGCAATAGCTTCGCTATAAAAACTTAAGAACTTGTGTCTGAGTTCGTCTTTGCGTTGTTCAAATTCAGCTTCACCGTAGGCAAAGCGTAAAAGCCCAGCGGAGCCATGAGAGGCAATCGGAGTGTAATCACTAGCACTCACTAAGGGGCGTTGCTCAGCCCTAAGGACGCGGTTTAAAGCTGCGCCTAAGTCAGGGGCGGTATCTAACAGGGTGCCATCTAAATCAAACAGGATTGCAGCTGGACGTGACATGCTTAGTCCTTCAACGGTTTGGTTAAACAGACGATGTAATTTACATCAACATTGTTCTGGTCTAAGTAAAAGCCGCGCCACGGCAGGTAATGGAGCCCAGTCATGCTTTGCGCAACCAATCCAGCAGCATCGGTCATGCGCAATAATTCAGCCGGTTGAATGAACTTTTGGTGCTGATGCGTGCCTTTCGGTACCCACTGCAGCACATATTCTGCCGCAACGATCCCAAGCAGCCAAGATTTTAGATTACGGTTCAAGGTTGAGAAAAACACCTTACCACCTGGCTTAACCAAGTCTGCTGCCGCTTGGACTATCGCCGCCGGGTTGGGCACGTGTTCGAGCATTTCTAAACAGGTGACCACGTCAAACTGGCCTGGCTCGCTCGCGGCCAGTTGTTCGGCTGGGATAAATTGATAGTCAATTTGTAGCTGGCTTTCTAAGGCATGTAATCTGGCTACTTGCAACGATTGTTCAGCCAAATCAATGCCGGTCACCTGAGCACCAGCACGGGCTAGGCCTTCTGCCAACAAGCCGCCACCGCAACCAATATCGACAATACGGCTACCAAACACACCATCACAGGCAGCTTGGATAAAGTCTAAGCGCAACGGATTAATTTGATGCAGCGGTTTAAACTCTCCGGCGGGGTCCCACCAACGTGAGGCGATGGCACTGAATTTTTCAATTTCTGCAGGATCAACATTAGAACTTGTGGTCATAGGGCTTCTGCTACGGCTTAAAAGTAGGTACAGTGTACCCAACCTACAGGGATAAAAAAAGATGCGATAGTAAGCCCGTACGGGTACAATGGCGTTATCTTGTAAAACTATAAAAAGACAGATCGTTTAGGGATATAACTACTATGAGTGATCTCGCCAGAGAAGTCGTTCCGGTTAACATTGAAGATGAGTTGAAGAGTTCGTATTTAGATTACGCCATGAGTGTAATTGTCGGTCGAGCTTTACCGGACGTTCGTGACGGCCTCAAGCCAGTTCACCGTCGTGTACTGTTTGCGATGAATGAACTGCGTAATGACTACAACAAGCCTTACAAAAAATCAGCGCGTATTGTTGGTGACGTGATCGGTAAATATCACCCTCATGGTGATATTGCTGTGTATGACACCATCGTGCGGATGGCTCAGCCATTCTCGTTGCGTTACATGTTGGTTGATGGTCAAGGTAACTTTGGTTCAGTAGACGGTGACTCGGCGGCAGCCATGCGTTACACCGAAATTCGGATGGCAAAAATTGCCAGCGAGTTGCTCTCTGACCTAGAAAAAGAAACCGTTAACTTTGTGCCTAACTATGACGGCACAGAGCAAATTCCTGATGTTTTACCGACCCGAGTACCTAACTTATTAGTGAATGGTTCGTCGGGTATTGCGGTTGGCATGGCTACCAATATTCCGCCGCACAACCTCACAGAAGTGGTGAATGGCTGCTTGGCCATGATTGAAAACCCAGACATCACCATTGATGAATTGATGGATTACATTCCGGGCCCAGATTTTCCAACAGCGGCATCCATTTCAGGTCGCTCAGGCATCGTTGAAGCCTATCGTACCGGGCGTGGTCGTATTCATTTACGCGCCAAAGCTGAGATTGAAACGGGAGATAATGGCCGTGAAACCATCATTGTTTCTGAAATCCCGTATCAAGTTAACAAAGCTAAACTGATTGAAAAAATCGCTGAATTAGTTAAAGAAAAACGTCTGGAAGGGATCAGCGCTTTACGCGATGAATCTGATAAAGACGGGATGCGGATTGTCATCGAATTAAAACGCGGTGAAGTAGGTGAGGTGGTCTTGAACCACCTGTACGCCAATACGCAAATGCAAGTGGTGTTCGGTATTAACATGGTGGCGTTGGATAAAAACCAACCGCGCCTGTTTAACTTACGCGACATGCTGCATTGCTTTATTTTGCACCGGCGTGAAGTGGTTACCCGCCGCTCTGTGTATGAGCTGCGTAAAGCTCGTGAGCGGGCCCACATCTTAGAAGGCTTAGCCATTGCGCTAGCTAACATCGATGAGATCATTGAGCTGATTCGTCGGTCACAAACAGCGGCCGATGCGAAGGCTGGTTTAACCAGTCGCGCTTGGCGTTTAGGCGATGTTGCCGCGATGCTAGAACGGGCTGGGGTTGATGCAGCGCGGCCTGATCATCTGGATGAAAAATACGGTATTCGTGACGGTGAGTACCATTTAACTGACGAGCAAGCACAAGCTATCTTGGATTTACGTTTGCACAAGTTGACTGGTCTTGAGCATGAAAAAATCCTAGATGAATACAAAGGCTTGTTGCAGGTTATTGAAGAATTACTGTTGATTTTGAATAGCCCAGAGCGGCTCATGGAAGTGATTCGTGAAGAGCTAGAGAAAATCAAAGCTGATTATGGTGATGCGCGACGTACGGAAATTACGGCGGCAGCACACGATATCAGCATGGAAGACTTGATTAATGAAGAAGACGTGGTGGTGACTTTGTCGCACCATGGCTACGTGAAGTACCAGCCACTTACCGAATATGAAGCACAGCGTCGCGGCGGCAAAGGTAAAGCCGCAACTAAGATGAAAGATGAAGATTTCATTGAGCGCTTGTGGGTGGCGAATACGCACGACACCATTCTATGCTTCTCAACCCGCGGTAAAATCTATTGGATGAAAGTGTACCAATTACCGCTGGCTAACCGCACTTCGCGTGGCCGTCCTATCGTCAACTTGTTGCCGTTAGAAGCGGATGAAAGGATCACTGCGATTCTGCCAACGCGCGATTACCCAGAAGATAAATTTATCATCATGGCCACCCGTAACGGTACCGTGAAGAAGACCCCAATGGTGGAATATTCGCGGCAACGTAAAGGCGGCATTATTGCGCTTAACTTGGTTGAAGGCGATGAGTTGATTGGGGTTGATGTGACTACCGCTGGTGATGAGATCATGCTGTTCTCGAATGCTGGTAAAGTAGTTCGCTTTAGCGAAGATCAAGTTCGTTCGGTAAGCCGTACTGCTACAGGTGTCCGCGGTATTCGCCTAGAAGCTGGGCAGCATGTGGTTAGCTTGATTGTGCCGCGCACTGGTGACGAACTCGAACTTGCGGACGACGGTGAAGCAGAAATGCCATCGGTGCTTACGGTGACTGAAAATGGCTACGGTAAGCGTACGCCAATCACTGAGTATCCAGCTAAGAGCCGTGCTACCAAAGGTGTGGTTTCGATTAAGGTGAGTGAGCGTAACGGCCAAGTCGTCGGTGCGATGGAAGTGATTGATAGTAATCAAATCATGCTCATTAGTAACAAAGGCACCTTGGTACGGACTCGCGTCAGTGAAGTTTCAGTGGTTGGCCGTAACACTCAAGGGGTGCGCTTGATTCGTACCGGCGATGATGAAAAAGTAGTTGGATTACAACGGGTTGATGATATCGACGAGGACGAAGAACTGGATCCATTGTTGAATGAACCTGTTGAAGGCGAAACAGACGAGCCGCTAGATGATGAAGCGGATGACGAAACCGATGTTGTAGAAGGTGAGGAATAAGCCATGAGCGCCCCGTTTAATTTTTCTGCGGGGCCGGCAATGTTGCCGGCAGAAGTAATGCAACAAGCGCGCGATGAGTTTTTAAACTGGAATGATTTAGGCATTTCAGTGATGGAAATAAGTCACCGCGACCCAGCGTTTATTCGCTTGGCTGAGCAGGCTGAGCAAGATTTACGCGATTTGATGGCTATTCCAGACCACTATAAAGTGCTGTTTATGCATGGTGGTGGACGCGGTCAATTCAGTGCTGTCCCACAAAATATTGCGGCTACTGATGCGACCGTGGATTATCTAAACTGCGGGATTTGGTCTGACTTTGCGATTCGTGAAGCACAAAAGTACGTGCGCCATGTCAATGTTGTCGGCGCGGCCGTGCAAACCGATCAAGGTAAAGCAATAAGTCATCCAGACTCATGGCAGTTATCTGAACATGCAGCGTACTTTCATTATTGCCCGAATGAGACAGTGGACGGTATTGCGGTGCATGAGATACCGCAAGTGAATGCTCCCATTGTGGCTGATATGTCGTCGAATATTCTCTCTGAGCCGCTGGACGTGAGTAAGTTTGGCGTTATCTATGCCGGTGCACAAAAGAATATAGGTCCTTCTGGTTTCGCGATTAGTATTGTGCGTGAAGATTTGTTAGGTCACGCGCAAACGAATACCTCCACCATTATGGATTATACCGTGCAGGCCAAAGAAGGCTCGATGTATAACACTCCTAACACCTTTGCATGGTATTTATCAGCCTTGGTGTTTCAATGGTTAAAACGCCAAGGTGGGGTGACTGCGATAGGTGAACTAAACCGAGCTAAAGCAGCTAAGCTTTACCACTACATTGATCAATCAGACTTTTATTCAAACCCGGTGCATCCAGATTATCGTTCACGCATGAATATTCCGTTTTTACTGGCTGATAGCTCGCTTGATAATGCCTTTTTAGAACAGGCTGCAGCGGCTGGTTTAGTGGGTTTAAAAGGGCATAGGTTTGTGGGTGGTATGCGCGCCAGTATTTATAATGCGATGCCAATGGCCGGCGTGGATGCGCTGGTGGAATTTATGGCTGAGTTTGAACGTAAGGTGTGATGTCGCGCAAGCAAGAGCGCTGTTAGCTATTGGATATTAGCTATTGGCGTGGGCACCCTTTACTGACAACGAACAACGAACAACGAACAACCAGGAAACTCATGACAAACTTTGATGCAAAATCTCTCGCTAATGTTGGCGTACGTAACTTAAGCCCATACCAGGCAGGTAAACCCATTGAAGAGCTTGAGCGCGAACTAGGGCTAACAGATATCGTGAAACTCGCTTCGAACGAAAATCCGCTAGGGTTGAGCAAGCAGGTTACCGCAGCTTTGCAAGATACCTTAGCCGGATTAGCTCGCTATCCTGACGCCAACGGTTTTTATCTAAAGAGCAAACTGGCTGAGAAACTGGGTGTAAATATTAATCAAATCACCTTAGGTAACGGCTCCAACGATGTCTTAGAACTGTTGGCGCGTACCTTTGTTAACGAACATCATGAAGTGCTGTTTTCGCAACATGCGTTTGTGGTGTATCCATTGGTAACTCAAGCTATTGGTGCCAAGGGTATTGCAGTACCAGCGAAAAACTATGGTCACGATTTGGATGCTATGGCCGCAGCTATTACCGATAAAACACGAATGATTTTTATCGCTAATCCAAATAACCCAACCGGTACTTTCTTAACCACGGCTGAGCTAGAAAGTTTCTTAGCTAAAGTACCTGCGCAGGTGTTGGTGGTGTTAGACGAAGCTTACTACGAATACGTGCCTGCAGCTGAACGAGCGCCTTCGGTTGAATGGGTTCAGCGCTATCCTAATTTGATTGTAAGCCGTACCTTTTCTAAAGCTTATGGCTTAGCCGGCTTACGAGCCGGTTATGCGGTGACTCATGCGGATATCGCAGATTTAATGAATCGGGTGCGTCAGCCATTTAACATGAACAGCTTGAGCCTAAAGGCTGCTGAAGTTGTCTTAGATGATGCTGATTATTTAGCCCAATCTATTGCTGTCAACCAGGCAGGAATGGCACAACTGATTGAATTTTGTGAACAATTTAACTTAGCTTACATTCCATCCTATGGAAACTTTTTGACCATTGAAGTTGGAGCTAATGCGGCCGATATTTATCAGCAGTTACTGCATAAAGGCGTGATTGTGCGGCCGGTAGCTGGGTACCAATTACCGAACCACTTACGCGTAAGTATTGGCCTTGAACACGAAAACCAAGTGTTTATTGATGCACTAAAAAGCATTCTACTGTAATCAGTTATTGGGGTTATTGATGCGATGAGCGGTAGGATAGCGTTACGTGGATTAAGCTCTTGTGCGGGCGAGGTTACTTTGCCCGGTTCAAAAAGTATCGCGAATCGTGCCTTATTAATGGCGGCCTTGTGTAGTAACTCAGATTCGAATTCTGGTTCTCATTCTGGGTCTGCCCCGGCAGTTACTCGGGTAACGAATTTACTGCGCAGCGACGACACTGAACGCATGCTCGAAGCTTTGACTGCGTTAGGCGTGCGGATTGAGCTTGATGCCAACGACCCCAGCCAGGTTACCGTGCATGGTTGCGGTGGTGATTGGCCTTATTGGCAAGCTAACCCGACGGCAACCCTTGAGTTGTTCCTAGGTAATGCAGGCACTGCGGTACGGCCGTTGACCGCAGTCTTGGCTGCCACCGTACCCGCAACCGCAGCTGTAGTGATAGCCGGCGATGCACGCATGCATGAACGTCCGCTCGCGGCGTTGACCGATACCTTGCAAGCCGGCCATGCTTCAATCAAGTTTCTACAACAGCCAGGCTATCCGCCGTTACGACTCGGTGCTGGTTTGTGTGGGGGCTCGCTGCAAGTAGACGGGAGTGCCTCAAGCCAATACATTTCGGCGCTACTGATGGCGCTACCTTTGTTGGCGGATGACACCTTGTTAGAGCTGACCGGCGAGGTGGTATCTTGGCCCTACATTGAATTAACTCTGGCTATGTTACGACGTTTTGGTATCACCATTGCCCAAGTGAGTGCCCATGAGTTTTTCATTGCCGGTGGACAACGCTATCAAAGCCCTCAGCAGTATTGGGTAGAAGGGGATGCCAGTGCGGCCTCGTACTGGTTAGCGGCGGCGGCGATTAGCGGTGGTCCGTTAACGGTTAAAGGGGTGGGTGCAGATAGCATTCAAGGCGATATAGCCTTTGCCGATTACCTTGCGCAAATGGGCGCTGAGGTTGATATCCAGCCGCAACAAATCAGGGTGAGCCGCCAGTTATCCGAGCCGTTACAAGCTTTAGATGCTGATTTAAATGCCATCCCTGATGCCGCCATGACTTTTGCCACTTTGGCGTTGTTTGCCGAGGGCACCACAAACATCCGCAATATCGCCAATTGGCGGATTAAAGAAACCGATCGCCTGCACGCTATGGCGACTGAGCTGCGCAAAGTGGGGGCTCAGGTGGTTGAGCATGCTGATGGCATTGAAATCACTGCGCCGGCCCAATTGCAGCATGCTGAGATTGCCACCTACGATGACCATCGGATGGCGATGTGCTTTTCATTGTTAGGTTTCAGTGCCAGTGGCGTGACTATTCTTGACCCTGATTGCTGTCGCAAAACCTACCCGCGTTATTTCGAAGATTTTTGTGCGGTAACGCAAACGTCGAGTAAGGTTCATCGTAAGTTCACCGAATAAAGGTGCAATTTTCTGCCAATTCCGTATAATTGCGGCGCTTTTATTGGGTAGGGGATAGCATGACCAAACAGATTCCGGTAATCACCATCGATGGACCAAGCGGTGCCGGCAAAGGTACGGTAAGCCGTATTCTCGCTGATAAGTTAGGTTGGCATTTACTTGACAGTGGCGCCATCTATCGCGTTTTAGCTCTCGCTGCGTTGCATCATGGGTTCGCCGCCGATGATGAAGCAAGCTTAGTGGCTCTAGCAGGAGCGCTAGACGTTAAGTTTGACGTAGAAGAAGACCCAGACTTAACCCATATTATCTTAGAAGGTGAAGACGTTACCATGACCATTCGTAATGAAGAGGTCGGTAATATGGCTTCCAAAATTGCTGCGTTGCCACGGGTACGTGAAGCTTTATTGCGCCGTCAACGGGCGTTTAAAGAGCTGCCAGGCCTCGTTGCTGATGGTCGAGATATGGGAACTGTGGTGTTTACCGACGCTGCGGCAAAGGTGTTTTTAACAGCCAGCCCAGAAGAACGTGCACAACGGCGTTACCAACAATTGCTAGATAAAGGTTTTACTGCTAAAATCGACCAATTAATCACCGAAATTCGCGAGCGTGATGCACGCGACACCAATCGCTCGGTTGCACCTTTACGTGCTGCCGAAGGATCGTTGCAGATAGATTCAACGGATCTGAGCATTGACGAGGTGGTGGACAACATTCTTGAGTTTGCATACAGCAAGCTCTCGCATTCTGAGTAGGTCAGCATGTAGCTGGCTAACTTAGCGGTCTGTAGCAAGGATAAGCGAACAGATTATTTTTAATAACCCCGCCGAACAGGATGTCTGGTGGACGTACTTAACTGAAGTAAGCTAACTCATATGTCAGAAAATTTTGCACAGCTGTTTGAAGAAAGCCTCAAAGAGGTCGAAACTCGCCCAGGTTCTATCGTAAAAGGCACCATCGTAGCTATCAACCGTGACGTTGTTTTGGTAGACGCCGGTCTGAAATCTGAAAGTGCTATTCCGGTTGAGCAATTCCGCAACGCAGAAGGCGTTGTAGAAGTTCAAGTTGGCGATCAAATTGACGTAGCACTAGATGCGGTTGAAGATGGTTTCGGTGAAACTATCCTGTCACGCGAAAAAGCAAAACGTTATGAAGCTTGGTTACAGCTGGAAAAAGCTTATGAAGACCAAGAAACTGTTACCGGTTTCATCAGCGGTAAAGTTAAAGGTGGCTTCACTGTAGATTTAGGTGGCGTTCGTGCATTCTTACCAGGTTCATTGGTAGATGTTCGCCCAGTTCGTGAAACGACGCACCTAGAAAACAAAGATTTAGAGTTCAAAGTTATCAAGCTAGACCAGAAGCGCAACAACGTTGTTGTTTCTCGTCGTGCTGTTATTGAAACTGAGAACAGTGCAGAGCGTGATGAGCTGCTAGAGAACTTGCAAGAAGGTCAAGAAGTTAAAGGTATCGTTAAGAACCTGACTGACTACGGCGCGTTCGTTGATCTAGGCGGCGTTGACGGCTTGTTGCACATTACCGATATGGCTTGGAAGCGCGTTAAGCACCCAAGCGAAGTGGTTAACGTAGGCGACGAAATCAATGTGAAAGTATTGAAATTCGATCGTGAGCGTACTCGCGTATCATTAGGTCTGAAGCAATTAGGCGCAGATCCATGGGCGGATATCGCTGCTCGTTACCCAGAAGGTCATCGTTTGACTGGTCGTGTAACCAACTTAACTGATTACGGCTGCTTCGTTGAAATCGAAGAAGGCGTAGAAGGTTTGGTACACGTTTCTGAAATGGATTGGACCAACAAAAACGTTCACCCATCTAAAGTTGTTAACTTGGATGACGTGGTTGAAGTTATGGTTCTTGAAATTGACGAAGAACGTCGTCGTATTTCACTTGGCCTGAAACAGTGTAAAGCTAACCCTTGGGAAGAGTTCGCGAAGAACTTCAACAAAGGTGACAAAGTGTCAGGTAAGATCAAGTCAATCACTGACTTCGGTATCTTCATCGGTTTAGATGGCGGCATCGACGGTTTGGTTCACTTGTCTGACATCAGCTGGAACGCTACTGGCGAAGAAGCTGTACGCGAATTCAAGAAAGGTGAAGAAGTTACCGCTGTGGTGTTACAAGTTGACGCAGAGCGCGAGCGCATCTCTCTTGGTATCAAGCAATTAGAAGAAGATCCGTTCAACAATTATCTGGCAGCTAACAAAAAAGGTGCTATTGTTACTGGTAAGGTCATCGAAGTTGATGCCAAAGGTGCAAAAGTTGAACTGGCTGACAGCGTTGAAGGTTACGTTCGTGCCGCTGATATCTCACGTGATCGCGTTGAAGACGCTACCACTGAGTTGAAAGTTGGTGACGAAATCGAAGCTCGTTTCATGGGCGTTGATCGTAAGAACCGTACTTTGAGCTTGTCTATTCGTGCTAAAGACGAAGTTGAAGAGAAAGAAGCTATTGAGTCAGTGAACAAGCAGCAAGACGAAGCTGACTTCTCTAATGCAATGGCTGAAGCCTTCAAAGCGGCTAAAAACGACTAATAAGTCAGGTTTACTGAAAACCCGAGCGCATTGACGCACACATAGAGGAGCTTAAGATGACAAAATCGGAACTGATTAACCAGTTAACGGCGTTGTACCCAGAGCATTCTTCGCGTCAGATTGAAGATGCGGTGAAAGAAATTATCGAGCAGATGGCGCAGCAAATGGCGTCAGGCGGACGGATTGAGATTCGTGGCTTTGGTAGTTTCTCATTGCATTATCGAGCGCCGCGGGTTGGACGTAATCCTAAAACCGGTGAATCGGTTGAACTTGAGGGCAAATATGTCCCTCATTTTAAACCGGGTAAAGAACTGCGTGAGCGGGTCGACAACATCGGTTGATTTTTAACGTCGAGTTAAACAAAACGGCATGCTACTATAAAGCATGCCGTTTTTTTATGAAGACGAGACCTGTAACTATGATCCGATTCTTGTTTGTTAGCTTACCCTTATTGATTCTATTTTTAATTGCCATCGCTTTTGGTGCTATGAATAATACGCCAGTCACCGTTGATTTTCTGGCTGTACAACAACAAGTTTCGTTAGCCCTAGTTGCAGCACTATTTTTGGCTCTTGGCTTTATCATTGGTGTGATAGCCATGTTAGCTCGGCAATTTCTGTTAGGCCGAGAAGTAAAGAAATTACGTAAACAGCTGGTGAAAACGAGCACCCCTTAATGCTTGAATTGTTATTCTTATTGTTACCTGTTGCTGCTGCCTATGGCTGGTTCATGGGGCGTAACAGTGTGCGTAATGAAGACCGCAAAGAACAAGAACAATTCTCCAAGCAATATGTCACCGGCTTAAATTTATTACTTTCTGATCAACCGGATAAAGCAGTCGACCTGTTTATTGAACTGCTTGATGTAGATTCAGACACCTTAGAAACCCACTGGGCGCTGGGTAAACTATTTCGCCGTCGTGGTGAAATAGATCGCGCGATTAAAATTCATCAGAACCTCACCTCAAGACCCTCGATAACCGAACAGCAAAGGCGCATGGCTATGTTTGAGTTAGGTCTAGATTATCTGGCTGCGGGTATTTACGATCGGGCTGAAGACATGTTACTGGCCCTGCAAACCGACAAACAGTTTCATGAAGCCTGCCAACGCCATTTATTAGAACTTTATGAATCGACCCATGAGTGGGATAAAGCGATTCGTGTCGCCTTGAAAATCACTCGCTTTGACAGCTCTGCTGAGGTATTGGTAGGGCAACTTTATTGCGAATTAGCAGAGCAACAAACGCAACCTGAAGCGGGCGAAAAGTATTATTTAAAAGCGCGTCAGCACGATCCTGAATGTGTCCGTGCAGCGCTCGCGCTAGGGCGGATGTGGTATGCCCAGGGGCAGCTAGTCAAAGCGCGTAATATATTGGTGGGAATCCTGCATGAAGATTGCGATTTCGTCAGCGAAGCCTTACCACTCATCAAAGCATGTTTTGATGATTTACACGATGAAACCGGCTTGGTGCAGTTTTTACATGAATGCGTGAAAGTGGCACATTCAACCTCAGCCGCCGTGTTATTGTCTGAACTTATCGCTCGTGAAAATAGCATTGAGGCAGCTGAGCAATTTATTCAGTCTTTCTTGATTCAGAATCCGACCATGCGCGGGTTTCATAAATTAATGGATTTTCATATTCGTGCGGCTGATGTTGGTAAAGCTCGCGATAGTCTGCGCATGCTGCAGAAGTTGGTGCAACAGCAGATGCAACAGCGGCCGAAGTATCGCTGTCGCCACTGTGGCTTTTCGGGCAGTACCCTTTATTGGCATTGCCCTAGCTGTCGGAGTTGGGGCGAAATAAAACCCATAATTGGTTTAGATGGAGAATAAATGAAACAGTCAGAAATCTTTGTAGCCTTAGATTATGCCACGCCTGCACAAGCTTGGCCGTTGATTAAGTTACTTTCACCTAGTGCGTGCGGTTTAAAGGTGGGTAAAGAACTTTTTACTGCGGCAGGCCCTGAATTTGTGAAAGAGCTGGTCGCAATGGGCTTTAAGGTATTTCTTGATCTGAAATTTCATGATATTCCAAACACTGTAGGTAAAGCGGTACGCGCAGCTGCCGACCTTGGGGTGTGGATGGTTAATGTGCATGCAAGCGGTGGTAGTCGGATGATGCAAGCGGCGCGGGAGGCTCTGGCAGACTTACCCCAGCCACCTTTCTTAATCGCGGTCACGGTGTTAACCAGTATGACAGCCGAAGATTTAGCCGAGCAAGGCATTAACGTAAGCCCGCAAGAGCAGGTGTTACGGTTAGCCAAATTAACCCAGCAAGCGGGCTTAGATGGGGTGGTTTGTTCGGCCCAAGAAGCCGAGCTGATTGCCGAACACTGTGGCCCGAACTTTATGCGAGTCACGCCAGGTATTCGTCCGGCTGGTAGTGCTGCAGATGATCAGCGCCGTACTATGACGCCTGCAGCGGCCAATCAATTAGGAATTGAAGTGTTAGTCATCGGTCGACCTATTACTCAAGCGGCTGACCCCGCCGCAGCCTTAACTGCAATTAAGCAATCGCTCACGGCCTAATACGAGCTATTTAATGGCTTAAACGCCAGCCCCTTCGTACACTCTTCAGGTCTGCATGGTGCAGTCATCAAACTGACTTGGAGAGTGCCTTATGTTACGGAAGACCTTGATTTTCGCCTCAATGTTATCGCCGCTGGTGTTGTTACAGCCGGCTGTAGCCCAACCTTTATTATTTGCTCCTGCTGCAGTGGCGATGCAAGAAGCAGCAAGTACCCCTACGGTTAACATCAATACTGCCAGCGCCGAACAGTTAGCCATGGCACTCACCGGCGTCGGCTTAAAGCGAGCTGAAGCTATCATCAAGTTACGCGAGCAGTTAGGCACTTTTAGTGATGCTAACCAACTGATGCAGGTGAAGGGAATCGGCCCACGTATGCTCGAACTCAACAAAGATCGGATTGTCCTGTAAGGGTGTTAACGCAGCTGTTATAGCGACGGATCTGATTAAGTTATAGGGCCCACGGATTGGGCCCTTTATTTTATTTGTCCTGGTTTGATTCTGCCATGGTAGCCAAAGCTTTAAGGCTACGGCAGTGCAGATGCCATGCGAGTAAACCACCCACTAAACCACAGGCATGAAGAATACCTATCGCTTGCGGATCGCCGATGCTCAACAGAATTTTACTTTGCACTAAACCAGAGTACTCGAGCAGCACTTTAAGCCCTAACAGCCCAAGCACTATGGGGTTCAGCCAGTCAGACCAGCGATAATTTTGTTGCCGCCAGTCAAGTAGCACGCCAAGTAGCAGTAGCCCGTGTAACACTGCCGAAAAGCCTACAAAACGGCTTGGGTAACCAATCAACCAGACCAAAGCAGCAATGACAACGGCAATAATTAGAAGTGCATTAAACCAGCTCCGCAGGGTGAAGTTGCCAGCAAAAAATAGGGTGAGCAGAAGCAGTCCAATCGCATTGTAGATGGCGTGCTGAGCATCAAGGTGCAGGATATGAGCGGTAAGCAGGCGCCAAGGCTCTTGCCACACCAAAGGTTGAGTAAAATCAAAGGTCTCAAGCAACGAGCCTTGTTGTTGCTGATAAAAATGCAGCCATACCATAATCACAGCAAGCAACAAGCTACTGATGGTAATTTGTCCTCGTTCAGATAAGACTAAGGCAGATAATGTTGTTTTGGGCGGTGATTTTGACACGTTGTCATCCTTACATGGCGGCCTATGAATGACGAGGATAAGCCGCAATGGCGTTGTTATCAATGGCACAAGATCTTATGATAGCAGCGATAGTATGAAAAGACTGAATGACTAGGTAAATCCGCATCTTGCGAGTAATAGCACGAATAAGGTGATAATTATGCAGAAGTATTGGGCGTTACTAGCGCTAGCATTAGTTGGTTGTGGTAGCCAAACTACCCCTACGGAACGGGTTGCAGCTGATCCTGAAGCAGCTACTGGCTTTATTGCGAAAAGCGGGCAAGCAGCCCAGCAATATATGGTGGCAGCAGCTACACCCGCGGCGGCAGAAGCTGGGCGGAAGGTGTTAGCGGCAGGTGGAAGTGCAATTGATGCCGCAGTGGCGGTACAAGCCATGCTGACTTTAACTGAGCCACAGTCTTCTGGTATTGGTGGCGGTGGTTTTTTACTTTATTGGGATGCCAGCGAACAACAACTTTACACCGTTGATGCGCGTGAAACTGCACCCGCAGCTGCCACGCCGGAGTTGTTCCTCGACGCCCAAGGGCAGCCACCGGCTAGCTTTTTAGACGCTGTGGTAGGTGGGCGTTCGGTAGGGACCCCGGGTATTTTGCGTGGTTTAGAGCGAGCTCATCAGCAATGGGGCAAGTTACCATGGCAGCAGCTATTCACCGATACCATTACTACCGCCGAGCAGGGTTTTACTGTCTCGGCGCGGCTTCAAGGCTTACTTGATTTGGAATTTCATCCTGGCTTAAAAACTTTAAGCCCAGCCAAAGACTATTTTTATCCAAACGGGCAAGCCCTCAAGCAAGGGCAAGTATTAAAAAACCCTGAGCTAGCTGCCAGCTTACGAATGATTGCCGAACAGGGTGCAGATGCTTTTTATCAAGGGCCGTTGGCGACACAAATAGCGCAAGCGGTGCAACAAGCAGAACGTAGCCCAGGCACCTTAAGTGTCGAAGATTTAGCAAGGTATCAAGCAGTTATTCGTGAGCCAGTTTGTAGTAACTATCGTGTCTATGAGGTGTGCGGGATGGCACCGCCAAGTTCTGGTGGGATTACCGTGCTGCAAATATTAAGCATGTTAGAGAGTAAAGATTTAGCCGAGTTAGCGCCAAACAGTGAACAGGCTGTCCATTATTTTACCCAAGCATCGAAGTTAGCTTTTGCGGATCGTAATCGTTACATTGCTGATAGCGATTTTGTGGATGTTCCTGTCACCGCCATGCTTGATAAGGGCTATTTAACCGAGCGTGCGCAATTGATTGGCGAGCGTGATTTAGGTAAGGCAACGCCCGGTGAACTAACGACTCTGGTATATGCAGATGATCAATCGCCGGAGCTCCCTAATACCTCCCACATCTCTATTGTTGATGCTGAAGGCAATGCGGTGTCTTTAACCACCAGTATTGAAACAGGATTTGGTTCAGGGGTGATGGTAGGAGGCTTCTTGCTAAATAACCAACTGACGGACTTTTCAATCGTACCTGAAGTGAACGGCAATCCGGTCGCTAACCGGGTTGAGCCGGGTAAGCGCCCGCGTAGCTCGATGTCACCGATGATGGTGTTTGATGAGCAAGGAGAGTTACTGCATGTGGTGGGTTCACCTGGCGGTGCTCGGATTATTAACTATGTTGCACAAACCTTGGTAGGCTTGCTTGATTGGAATTTAGATATGCAAGCAGCGATGGATTTGCCGCACGTGACTAACTTAAATGGTGAGACTGCACTAGAGCGGGGAACCACGATTGAAGCTCTAGCAGAGGGCCTCAAAGCCCGTGGCCATCAGGTACGGGTGCAAGACCTGAACAGCGGTTTGCATGGTATCAGCCGCTTAGAAGATGGTAGCTTGTACGGTGGTGCAGATCCTCGTCGCGAGGGTATTGCGACCGGTCAGTAGTTGCTCTTAAAAAGGAAGGCCGCTGGTGACTTAATGCTACCAGCGGCCTTTTTTATGCTTCGCCTAAACTTGTTTCGGCCGGTTATTTGCAAACGGCGGCCAGCCCATGGTGATCCCCGCTAACAAGTGCAAGTGAATGTGGTACACCGATTGGCCACCATCTTCATTGCAGTTCATCACGACCCGATAGCCGTCTTTAGCAAAATCATACTGAGCGGCAATTTTTGCTGCCACCCAATATAAATGCCCAACAATTTCACGATTTTCTTCCGTAATATCATTGATGGTGGCTATGTGTTGTTTCGGGATAATCAACAGATGAACGGGCGCTTGCGGATTAATATCTTTGAACGCCAAACTCAGATCATCTTCGTAGACTATCTCAGCTGGAATTTCGCGGCTGATAATTTTGTCAAAAATAGTACTCATGCTTACCTCGTCTATGCTGCTATTGCGCTGCTTATGCTCATAACTCTAGCTAAGTTAACCGCGCAGAACAAATCCTTTTAAATACAACGACTCTGGAAAGTTAGTGCGAACTGGGTGATCCGCGCCCTGAAATAACCGCTCAATGATGTGTAACGGACGCTTGGCATCCAGGGCTGCATCGGCGACTACTTTTTGAAACAAATCTACAGGCAATAGGCCAGAACATGAAAACGTGATCAGGGTACCACCGGGCTTGAGGATCATAGTTGCGAGGCGATTGATATCTTTATAACCCCGACAAGCACTATTGAGGTTGGCCTTATTATCGACAAACTTGGGTGGGTCGAGCACAATCACATCAAACCGCTCACCGCTTTGATGAAACTTGCGTAAGGCTTCAAACACATCAAGTTGCAGGTTTTGTAGCTGTTCGGGGGGCAATTGGTTGCGCTCATGATTGGCAGCCGCTTGCGCCAAGGCCGGAGCTGACACATCTAAATTAACCACTTCGGTTGCACCAGCTGCTGCTGCGTATAAGCCAAAACCACCGGTATAACTAAAAGCGTTCAAGACACGTTTGCCGGGTGCATACTTTTGCATCGCTAACCGACTATCACGCTGATCTAGGTAATAACCGGTTTTGTGTCCAGCTTGAATATCCACGCCCAGTTGCAAGCCGTTCTCTTCAATCCATAAAGTGGTTGGAGGCGCCTCGCCGGATTGGCTGTAGAGTACTTGAGTGACTGTTGGTAAGCCTTCTTTTTGCCGCACATCCACATCGGAGCGCTCATAAATAGAGCACTCAGGAAACAATGCTCGCAAAGCGTTTACAATGGCATCGCGCCAGAGTTCAGCTCCGGCACTGAGTAACTGGCAGACCAGCCAATTATCGTATTTATCGATGGTGATACCGGGCAGTTGGTCGGCCTCGGCGGCAACCAGCCGATAGGCATTACTGCGCAGCTCGAGCCCATCGCGTAGCGCTTTTGCCGCAGCAATGCGTTGCAGAAAAAACTCGGCATCAATGCTGTCACCTTGATTAAAGCTCCACACCCGCGCTCTAATTTGCGATTTGGGAGACCAAGCGGCATAGCCGAGCCAGTCTCCATTGTGTGCATGGATAGAGACAGTAGCACCGCTTTCAGGTTGGCCTTTAACGCGTGCAATGGCTCCGCTAAATATCCACGGATGTAAGCGCTTTAGAGATTTTTCTTTGCCTTCGTAAAGGTGTACGGTAGCGACCATTATTTAACCCGCATCCCTGGTTTTGCACCAGCGTGTGGATTAAGAATAAACAGTTCTTCGCCACCAGGGCCGGCGGCTAGAACCATGCCTTCTGATAAGCCAAACCGCATTTTGCGTGGTGCCAAGTTAGCGACCATCACGGTATGTTGGCCAATCAGTTGCTCTGGGGCATAAGCCGATTTAATGCCGGCAAAAACTTGGCGTGTTTCACCGCCTAAATCTAGGGTTAACTTGAGTAGCTTATCAGCGCCTTCAACGTGCTCGGCGTTAGCAATAAGCGCGATCCGTAAATCAACTTTAGCAAAGTCGTCATAGTTAATTTCGGCGCTGATAGGATCACGTTCGAGTTCACCGTTGCTGGTGGCTGCTGCAACTGGGGTTGCGCTGGCTTTAGAATCTTCAATCATGGCTTCTACTTTTTCCATGTCAATACGTTGTAACAGGGCCTTGAACGGGCTAATGGTGTGATCTGTTAATAATTGTTGGTGACTATCCCAACTAAATTCATCGTTCAAGAACTCTTGCACGCGGGTCGCCAAGGCTGGCACCACAGGGGTTAAATAAATCATCAATAAGCGGAACAAGTTAATGCCGATAGAACAAATTTCATGCACTTGAGCCTGTTTGCTTGGGTCTTTGATAAGCTGCCAAGGCTCTTGCTCAGCAATGTAGAAGTTTGCTTTATCAGCCAGTGCCATAATGTCGCGCATCGCTTTCGAAAACTCGCGTTTTTCATACGCTTGGGCGATGCCAGCGGCTGCCGCTTGGAACTCATCTAATAGGCTGGTATCACTAATGCTAGCTGCTAATTTGCCGTCAAATTTCTTACTAATAAAGCCAGCACAACGACTCGCAATGTTGACTACCTTGCCAACTAAATCTGCATTAACGCGCTGAGCGAAGTCGGTCAAATTCAAATCCAAATCGTCAATACGGTTGGTCAGTTTGGCAGCGAAATAGTAGCGCAGGTAATCCGGATCTAGATGGTCCAGATAGGTACGTGCCATCACAAAAGTGCCTTTGGATTTGGACATCTTAGTACCGTTCACTGTGATAAAGCCGTGCGCCCACACGTTGGTTGGTTGCCGGAAGCTTGCACCCTTGAGCATGGCCGGCCAAAACAGGCTATGAAAGTAGATGATGTCTTTACCGATAAAATGATAGAGCTCTGCCTGGCTATCGAGTTGCCAGTAATCGTCAAAATTAGCTTTGCCGGTGGTTTGGCAATAGTGCTTAAAACTACCCATATAGCCAATTGGAGCATCAAGCCAGACGTAGAAATACTTGCCAGGCGCATCTGGGATTTCAAAGCCGAAGTAGGGGGCATCACGGCTGATGTCCCACATTTGTAGGCCTGACTCAAACCATTCGTTTAATTTGTTTGCCATTTCGTCTTGCAACGAACCTGAACGAGTCCATTCTTTTAGCATCTGCTCAAAGGCTGGCAAATCAAAGAAGTAATGTTCTGATTGACGCAGCTCAGGGGTGGCACCAGAAACCGCTGATTTAGGGTTTTTAAGTTCAGTTGGTGCATAGGTAGCGCCGCACACATCGCAATTATCGCCGTACTGATCTTCTGCACCACATTTAGGGCAGGTGCCTTTAACGAAGCGATCGGGCAAAAACATCTCTTGCTGTGGATCGTACAACTGCTCAATGGTCTTGGTTTTAATATGCCCAGCATCACGTAAGCGGGTATAGATAAGTTCCGCTAGTTCACGATTCTCGTCACTATGGGTAGAGTGATAATGATCAAAGGCCACATGAAAGTCCGCAAAGTCAGCTTGGTGGGCTTGATTCATATCGGCAATCATTTGCTCTGGCGCAATACCTAATTGCTGCGCTTTAAGCATAATCGGCGTACCGTGCGCATCATCGGCACAGACATAGTGGCATTCGTGTCCACGTAACTTCTGAAAACGAACCCAAATGTCGGCTTGAATGTAGCCAAGCATATGCCCAATGTGAATCGGCCCATTAGCGTAAGGAAGGGCATTGGTAACCAGAATTTTGCGAGTTGCTGTCGGCATGGATATTTCCGTTAATTCCGTGATATTTAAAGGCCTAAAGTGTAACTTAATCGTGGCTGGCAATCCAGCCGAACTAGCCGTATCATGGCTGCCGACAACCAAGCTGGGAGGGATAGATGTTTAGTCGTTTCAAAAAATCCAAAGCCGCCGCCACAGACCCATCAACCACGTTGGATGCAACCGCGCAGTTTAGCGCTGCTTTAGCTAAGATGAGGTTGCCAGGTTGGCAAGGCGCTATCCCTTCAGCATGGGTGAGTGTAGCGGATAATAAAGCCACTTTGACCTTACCCTTTGCCGCTGATGCCAGTGTGTTGGAGTCTTTCCAGCAAGACCCTCAGTTAGGTCAGTATCAATGGCAGTTGGTGTGCAAGGTCGCTAAGCTAAAAAATTCCCAACCTGAATTACCGCTCGTCTATGGCAATGTGATTGTGGTGTCGTCAGGCAAGGGCGGGGTGGGTAAATCTTCGGTGAGCGTGCAACTGGCGTTGGCCTTGGCAAGTTTCGGTGCCAAGGTAGGGATTCTCGATGCCGATGTTTATGGTCCTTCGTTACCTACCATGCTCGGTGGTGCTGATGAGAAAATGACCGTGAATGAGCAGCAAAAAATGATCCCCCATCAACGCCATGGTGTGTATGCTTCATCGTTGGGTTACCTTACCGATACCAAGGATGCCGCTATTTGGCGTGGCCCTATGGCCAGTGCTGCGTTGCAACAGCTCTTTCGGGATACCAAATGGCCAGCTCTCGATTATCTGATTGTTGACCTACCGCCGGGTACCGGCGATATTCAGCTAACCTTTGCGCAAAAGCTGCCCATAACTGGGGCCGTTGTAGTTACGACCCCTCAAACCGTCGCGCTAGCAGATGCTGAAAAAGGCATTACCATGTTCCAGAAAGTAGGGGTGCCGATTACTGGTTTAGTTGAGAATATGAGTTATTTTGAATGTAGTCATTGTGGGCATCACGAAGCTATTTTTGGCACTGGCGGCGGGGTTAAGGTGGCTGCTGAACATGGCGTGCCCTTGTTAGGCCAGTGGCCTCTAGCAGCGCGCTTACGTGAGAGCTTAGATAACGGCACCCCTTTGGTGGTAAGTGCTCCTGATGACCCTATTAGTGTTATCATCAAACAAAGCGCAACGGCGTTGGCGGCCCAGCTTTATCAACAAGCCCAAGCTAACGCATCATAAGAACAAGCAGGAGAGCTCCCCATGCGTTTAACCGATGGTCAAATAGAAGCCTACTTAGCGGCTGGTAAAATTGTATTAGACCCAGCGCCATTGGCGGAGGATATCAGCGGCGTCACCGTAGATATTCATTTGGGAAATGAATTTAGAGTGTTGCAAGATCACGCTGCTCCTTTTATCGATATCAGCGGCCCACGCGATGAGATCGATAAGGCGATTCAATCGGTGATGAGCGATGCCATTGTACTGAATGAAGACCAAGCCTTTTTTATTCACCCAGGTGAGTTTGCCTTGGCGGTTACCCATGAATCGGTGACCTTACCCGCTGATATGGTGGGATGGTTAGATGGTCGCTCGTCGTTGGCGCGGTTGGGATTAATGGTGCATGTAACTGCTCACCGCATCGACCCCGGTTGGTCGGGGCAGGTGGTGCTTGAATTTTTTAATAGTGGTAAGTTGCCGTTAGCGTTACGGCCGCTGATGAAAATCGGTGCACTCAGCTTTGAACAACTTGATGAGCCATGTGTACGCCCTTATAGTTCGCGCAAAGACGCTAAATACAAGGATCAACGAGGTGCGGTTGCATCGCGTATTGGGGCTGACAAGAGCGCCTAGACGAGGTGGTCTAGGCGCTTATTGCAGTTATAGCTATCGGAGTGGGCTAGCGTGGCTAGCTCCGGCAAAGATGGCATTCATTAACAGAATATTCAGACCATCAAGGTAGGCCCGATAGGTGGGTTCTTGGGCAAAGCTTATCACCATGCCGCGACCCTGCGGCTGCCACATCAGATAAGGTTTGTAAGCCAACTGCTGTTGATTCTCCGCCCACAAATAACCGCTCGCTAACACCTCATTAGGGCCGGCATAATTCACAATATTGCGACCATGATCAATGGTAAGCGGGCGGAAGATTTGATTACCAACCGTTACTGCAAAAACCTCAGGTTTGACCCCAGCACTTAACCAATGTTCTTGGTCTACCTGCAAGCGGGTGATGACGCCAGCGGTCCAATATGGGTCGGCATGGTCGGCTTGAATGTAGTGCATAAGTTCTTCACGCTGCTTAAACAGCAAGCCCTCAACACGTTTTTCGTCGCCGTGGCTTGGGGCTTTAGTTTGCACAACACTTTCTAACGCACTAGATAAAAACTCGGCATCTACGGCCCACGCAGAACTGCTGCCAAGAGTAATTAAGACGCCGCCTTTGGCAACCCAATCCTGAATATTTTGTTGCCCGCGTTCACCTAGTGCGGCTTGCAATGCACCGCTACTGGCTGCTGGCATGATCAACACTTGATACTGGCTTAAGTTGGCGCCAGCTAATTGGGCAGCGCGTATGGCGGTAACTGGATAGTTAAACTGCTGCTCAATCACAAAGCGCGTATGCCCGGCATTTAGGCTAGATACCGGCTCGTCCCACAACATAGCGATTTGGGGCGCATGCACCCGTTGCACGTTATTGGAACCAAAGTTAGGGCCATCAGTTACCCAACTAGAATTCACACCATCAACCTGAGCCCCACTGGCAACCGCTAAGTCTTGGATAATTGCAGCCAAATTGGCATTGTCGGCATGGGTTAAAATGAGAGACCCGGCTGGATAGCGCTTGCCGTTACTATGGGTAAAAGGTAAATCCGTTTGTTTTACTGTGAGGCCTTCACGTAGAGCAGCGGTGAGAAAACGTCCTGCATTCATATCACCCCAAGGGACGATAAAGCCCACGTTGGCATCAGCCTGATTAACTTGACCTGGCTTAATCAGATCCGTCCCAGCAGCAACAGTGGCCACCCGCGGTAACTTGGCACAGGTTTGATAGCTAACATTAAACATCTGCGGCAGTGACCAAGCAGTGACGTCATAAATTTCATCGGCCAGGTTATTCTTACGGCGCCGCTCTTGTTCCGCAATAAAGTCGGCATCCATGGCAATGTCTTTATCGAGCAGCGTGCGCAACATGTAATAGGCCGGCTGGGCGCTATCGACAATAAAGCTACCGGCAGCATATTGATTGCCACAGGCTTTGAAGTCTTGCTCTGCTTGCTCAACTTTAACGCCATGGCGAGTTAGCAAGCCGGCTAACCGACGCGCTGCTGCCGCATCTTGTTGTGGATTAAAGACCCAGTAACGCTGCTTGCTTTGACGCCCCAGTTGCACTGCTTGTTGGCGATAATCCCAATAACTTTGCAATAATTGCTGACGCTCTTTAGCGACCGTCTCAATGGTAGCGATAGAGGCAATAAAATGGCGTTGTACGCCATCACCGTAGGTTAAGATTTCACCATCTTTGGTGCGAAAGTGATGGCCGCGCGCCGATGCCATTTCGTAAGTCATGGAAATTGCGCCATGGTACAAAGGCCAGCTGGCGCCGTAGCCCGGATAAAAGGCATCAAACACTTCGCGGGTGTAGTAATCGTAACCGTGCTGATCAAACCACTTACCGTTATTTTCACCTATGGTCCACAGCGCTTTGCGTTGAGTTTCCGTGATTAGCGGGTTATAGGGCTCAGCTTCAGGGGTGAAGTAGTAGCTGGTGTCGCCGCCCATCTCATGTAAATCGACATACACTAGCGGCATATTTTTTAACAGGGCATCCACTTGACCGGCAATTTCAGGCTGGGTTAGAGCTAGCCAGTCGCGGTTTAAATCGAACAAGTAGTGGTTGCTACGACCACTTGGCCAAGGTTCGTTATGTTCTGCTGAAAGTCTATCGCTACTGTGCTCTAACCCTGCGGTCATGTAATAGCGACTGACAAAGCGTGCACGCCCGTCTGGGTTTTGAACAGGGTCAATAAACACATAGGCTTGGTCTAAGTAGCCTTGCGTTGTGGCATCGGTTGCAGCCAGCAAATGCCACGCTGTAAGCATGGCGGCTTCAGGTGACGAGATCTCGTTACCATGCACCCCATAAGAGAGCCAAACGCTGGCTGGCATGCTTTTGATCAGCTGCTCGGCTTGTTTGCTTGAGGTACTATCGGCTGCGCTTAACGCCGCAATATTTGCTTGATAATCACCTAACTTAGCTATATTTTCAGCGCTCGAAATCACCACGTAATAGAGATTTCGGCCCTCCCAACTGCGCCCATAAGAGTGCACTTGTACCTGCTCTGGGTAGGCTTTGGCTAAGGCATTAAAATAAGCTTCGATGGCCTCGGGTGAACTGATACGACTGCCGCCTGGGTAGCCTAAAACGGCTTCGATAGTCGGGCTGTTGGCTTGATAATCGGTTGCCAAGCCAAGCTGTTGTGCTGGTTCTGCGGCAAGCGCACTCCAACTGGTGCAACTTAACAGTGCCGCCAATTGCACCACAAGTTTGGTTAATTTCATCTGCCATTCCTCGATAAGGTAAGGATCACAGCGCTGCCGGTTAGGCGTTAAAAGCTTTTGTTAGCGCTGCTAATAAGGATTCAGGTTGATGCCGATGAGCTGCTTCTGAGGAGGGGCAGACGTGATCAAAACTAGGCAGGGTGAGGTTCGGGTCCGGTCGATTAGTAATGACCTTATCTACCACTTGCACACCTAATTGCTGCTCCATCCAAGCTAATTTTTCACTCAATGATAATTGCCCCGCAGGACTATTTTCCGGCACTAGATTATCAATAAAAATGACTTGCGCAGCACTGTTTGCGATAGCTTGAGCAAATTCTTCTACCAATAACGGTGGCATCACCGAGGTTAGAAAGCTGCCTGGGCCTAAAATGATCAGCTCGCTGCGTTCCACATGATGCAAGGCTTCAGGAGTTGCCGCCACCGGTTGCGATAAGCGCAGTTGTGCAGGCATCTGTTGTAAGCCATCCACTAGGAGTTCACCGAAACACTCCATTCCATCGTGGGTGGCTGCCACCAAATCAACGGGCGTTTCAGACATCGGCAGCAAACGGGTATTGATATTGAGTAGTCGACTCAACAGGGCAATCCCATCGAGTGGTCGCGCACTTAGCTGATCTAAGGTGTAGAGCAATAAGTTACCCAAGTTGTGGCCATGTAGGCTGTGTTCGGTGGTAAAGCGATAGTTAAGCACATCCGCCGCTAATGGATGCTTGGCCAGTTGTGATAAACAATTGCGAATATCGCCCCAAGCAATACAGTCATGATTACGTCTAAGCAGGCCACTAGCGCCACCATCATCGGTGGTGGCCACAATCCCTATTAAGCGTCGATTTAGAAACGCCAAAGTTGAGAGTACCCGTCCTAAACCATGGCCACCGCCAATAGCCGTCACTGAGCGCAACTGTTGCAGTTGTCTAGGAGCTGTTAGTAGGGGACTAGGAGATGTCTTTAGTGTCATGTTAACAATATGTGGTTTGTTTATAGCGCTACTTTATGCTGTTCTGCGGTGCTTATCAACGGTTAGATGGCATTCAAGCTATCTTTTGTTGATAACTGTAAAGGCTAAGTAAAAGGGAAGGCTAAAGCTTTTTTCTTTGTTCAATTTTGCTATACATATGACATCTTTCATATAACGAAGAGGTTGATATGTTTAACCGAGCTCCTATTAGCACCATGATTGCTTTAACGTTAGCCAGCAGCATGCTTGTTGCTTGTGGTTCAGATAGTGATTCTGAAGTGGTTGCGCAAACCGGTCAATTTTCCTTTGCTGTCAGTGATGCCCCCGTAGACGCCGCTGATGAGGTATGGGCTTGCTTTCATGCTATCGAATTGCTCGGCAATAGTGCTGGCAAGCAAGTTTTCACCATTGGCGAGGACAGTAACACCATTGCTAGTAACGATGTCTGTGTAGATAGCAACGGTGAGGTTATCGCTAATACTCGCGGCATTAACCTTATGAACTTTACCGGTTCAGCAGCAGAAGATTTAATCAGTGGTGTGGAGGTGCCTGCTGGGGATTACAGTCAACTACGGTTAGTGATGGCGGATGGTTCTTATGTTCAAGTGGGGGACCAAAGGATCCCACTAAGCGTGCCATCGAATGAATTGAAGTTTGATGGTATTACCGTGGGTGCTGGCGGTGAAACTGCTTACACTGCAGAGTTTGATTTACGCCAAGCCTTAGTTAATCCGGTCGGACAAGATCAGTATTTCTTGAAACCGCGCGGCGTTCGTTTGGTTAATAACCTAACCGTAGGACACATTGAAGGCAGCATGGCGGAAGCCCTTTTGATTGAAAGTAGCTGCACTGTCGCCCCTGCTGATACTGGCACGGCGGTAGCAAGCGTCTACCTGTACCCAGGTGTTGATCATGTTGTTGCGGATCTTGCTGATGTTGGTGGTAGCGAAGCCGTTGAACCTTATGCCGTGAGCGCGGTCTATTTTGATGGTGCGGTAAATTATCAGTTTGAACTTGGCTATGTGAGCGCTGGGGACTATACCCTAGGCTATACCTGCGATGTCGCAGATGATCCTGAAGTGGATGACGATATTAGCTTGTTAGGCCATCAAACAGTCACAGTTGTCGATAATGGTGAGGTGACGACGGTGGTTATTGAGTAAAGAATACACTCTCCCTTTGAGCCTCCTTACCTGGAGGCTTTTTTTTACCTTTTTTTCTGAGTTAAATAAAGCGATACTAGGTTTTTAGCTACTAACACAGAGGCATAGCTCATGGTTCTTACCAGTCTTATTTCTACCGCGTGGTTAGTGTCCTTGTTGCATTTAGAGCCAGCCGGAACTGCGGCGTTGGCGGGGCAGCCGGCATCACCCTCGTTAAAAACCGAGCAATGGTGTATTGCTGGGCATGAGCATCCCTTGCAGTTAGAAATTGCTGACACCTATGATAGCCGTGCACGTGGCTTGATGTTTCGTGAAACTCTAGCTGAACACGCGGGGATGTTGTTTAAGTACCAACAAGAACGCCCCGGTAGTGCAGGTTTCTGGATGTACAATACCTACTTACCGTTAGATATTGCTTATCTCGATAAGGACATGAAAATTGCCACCATTTTATCGATGGACCCATGCCCAAGTATTGATTCACGTCGCTGCCCCGTGTACGAACCTAAAGTACGTTATATGGCGGCATTAGAACTAAACCAAGGCTATTTTGAGCGTTATGGTATTACCGTTGGCGCCCAATTACAGTCATGCAAACAACCAGGAGAATAAACCCATGAACAAGCTCTCAGCGTTGGCTGCGGCTAGTTTACTGATGGTTGCCTGTAGCCCAGCGCAAGCACCTCAAGAGCAAACTAGCAAGCCGGCGGTAGACGTTAATCCGTATAGCTTTAATGAAAATTATACGGAATATTTGCAAACCCTTAGCGCCGATGAATTTGAAGGGCGCGCACCAGCGTCAGCAGGTGAAGAAAAAACAGTTGCCTACATCGAGGGTAAATTTAAAGAATGGGGTTTGCAGCCCTATGATAGCGAGAAGGGTAGCTATCAACAGCAAGTTCCGCTGGTACGTATGTTGCCAACGCAAGTATCTAACATGGCGTTTAGCAATAACGATATTAGCGCGTTTGAATACCGCAAAGATATGATGGCTTGGTCCCCACGAGTACAAGAACAAGTAGACCTAAGCAATAGCGAGATGGTGTTTGCCGGCTATGGCATTGTTGCCCCCGAATTTGGTTGGAACGATTACGCAGGCTTAGATGTGGCCGGTAAAACCGTAGTGGTGTTAGTGAATGACCCTGGTTACGATAGCCAAGATGCGGAAGTCTTTAACGGTAAGGCGATGACCTATTACGGGCGTTGGACTTATAAGTTTGAAGAAGCAGCTCGACAAGGAGCCGCTGGGGTTATTGTGATTCATGACACTGGGCCTGCAGGTTATGGCTGGGGCGTGATTGCTGGTGGTTCGCCGATGCGATTTGATTTGGCCCGTGACAATAAAAACATGGACCGAACTCAAATTGAAGGTTGGATCACAAAAGACGCCGCCGATGTGTTATTTGCTCGCTTAGGTAGCAGTTATGATGATATGCGCAAAGCGGCACAACAACCCGACTTTAAAGCAGTTGCGCTGAATACAGCTATGAGCATTAGCGTATCAACCAAATTTGACTACCTTAATTCACCTAACTTGATTGGTTACATTGAAGGTAAATCAAAACCTGATGAGCACGTCATTTATATGGCTCATTGGGACCATATGGGGTTAGACCCGATCAATCCTGACGACGGTATCTTTAATGGTGCGCAGGATAACGCCAGTGGTACTGCTGGGGTGATGGCGCTAGCCGAGTTCTACAGCAGCCAACCGCAACCAGAGCGTTCGGTGGTGTTTGTGTTGGTAACAGCCGAAGAGCGAGGTTTGTTGGGCTCTGATTGGTATGCGGATAACCCGATGTTACCTCTTAGTAAAGCTGTAGGTGGCATCAACATGGACGTTTTGAATGTCTATGGTCCGATGCGCGATATGGTTGTGGTTGGCTACGGTAATTCCGAGCTTGAGGGTTATTTGGCTAAGTATGTGGAACAACAAGGGCGTTACGTTGCGCCTGAGCCAAGCCCTGAAGCGGGATCCTTCTATCGCTCAGATCATTTTAACTTAGCTAAGCGTGGTGTACCTATGTTGTACGCTAAAGGTGGCAATGATCACATTGAGTTTGGCAAGGAATATGGTCAGCAAAAACGTGCAGAATATGTCCAAGTAGCTTATCATAAGCCAGCTGATGAGTTTGACCCGAATTGGGATTTACGCGGTGTACAACAAGATCTTTGGTTGTATTACTGGGTAGGTGAAGAACTTGCCAATAGTGCGCTATGGCCGAACTGGAATGCTGGCAACGAATTTAAAGCGATTCGTGACGCAAGTGCAGGCGAGCGCCAATAATTAAGTGACGTAAATGACATTAAAAAGCGGTGGTGGTGGCGCAGCTACCATGACCGCTTTTTTATTATTGCTTTGATCTGGTAAAGGTGAACCGTGGGTTTAAGTATAGAAGGAATAGCGGAAGTCTTTGGCGTTATTGCGTTGGTAGCTAATTTTATTGCCTACCGTCAAGGCACCGCAAATCGCTATCGTATTGTCTCGGCGATTGCTTTAGGCAGTTTGTCGATTCACTTTGCGATGCTTGGTGCTGTTGCTGGCGCGATTGTTACTGGGATTGCAGTATTACGTAATCTGATTGCATTACGGTGGCGCGGCAAGTTGGTGTTATGGGGATTTATTAGCATCAACCTAGGTTTCTTCTTTTGGGAATTAACCGGCGATACCCCATTATTACCTTTATTGATGGCCTATACCTCGTCTATTATTTTTACTGCTGGCGCTATCGTACTCAACGATCCTGTGCTGATTCGGCGTTGGTTTTTACTGGCTGAAATACTGGGTTTAGCCTATGCCATTTTAGTTGGCAGTGTGTCTGGTACCGTATTTAATATTGTTAACTTAACCAGCATTATTCTTAAAATGCTACAAGACAAGCTCGCTGCTCGTGCAACCAATAAGGGCAATGACTTGTCTGAGAAATAATCATCCCCATATATTAAGTTAGGGTGATAGTTACAAGCTAAACAAGCGAGACCTTATGTTGATTTATATTCGCCAAATGCAAAGCAAAATAAAACCACAGCCTGGAGCAAACCCGCTGGCGGTTATTTTGGGCTGGTTGTTGTTTGGTGCCTTATTGTTACTTGGTTTATTTTTAGGGCTGGTATTTTTGCTGGTTGGTTGGATTCTATTACTTCCAGTGATGTGGCGTAAACGCCGCCAACTCAAACAAATGTGGCAGTTTAGTAAAGCGACGCGACAGGCACAGCAGCAAGCTCGTCGACAGGCGCAGAATGCTTATCAGCAACGCCAAAATCGTCAAGATGATAGCGTTATTGAAGGTGAATATGAGGTTAAGCGCGACTCCAAATCCTAGCAGGAGTCGCCTTGGTATTAATGCAATCTAGGGCGTCACTCGGCGCCCTTTGTTGGTATGACGAATACGTCGCCAACCCCATCTCAGTAAGCCCCAACACGTATCCCATAGCAGTAGCGTCAGTACTGCACTCACCAACGCGGTCACCACTGCGGTCGTCGTCATAGGTACGTTGTAGCTATACATGCGCCAGGTATCTTGGCGAATTTGGGGATTGGCTTGCGTCGCAATAAACCAAACTTGAACGGGTAGGGGGCGTTGCAATTGCTGCTGTTCGTAGCTGAGTAATTCGACCCGTTCAATCAGTGTACGGAGCGGTACAGCTTCTGCCTTAAAGATGTCATTATCGCTATTTTCATGCGCCGCTAGCAGTGCTTGCATATCACCGTTTAAATAAGTATCGGCGATAGCCTGATACTCGCGGTAATAAATCATTGCTTCGGTGTATTGGGCGTCAATGCGCTGCTGGTACTGGGTCACGTAGTTGGGAATTTGAACTCCAACTAAGGCCGCAGCTAATGCTAATAATAAAGAAAAGTATCGTCTCAGCATAAAAAAAAGGTTGAGTCACAAAAGTGACTCAACCTTAGCATGTTTTATGGGTTTAGCTAACTATTAATCCTCGGGCCGAGCCTTCGGCGGGAAAGTTTTACGTACGACGTAAAACAGCAGAGGAACGAAGAAGATAGCTAATATGGTACCACCGACCATACCACCAATCACCCCGGTACCAATGGCTTGACGGCTTACCGCGCCGGCACCAGTTGACAAGGCTAGTGGCAAGACGCCGAAGGCAAAGGCCAGCGAGGTCATTAAGATTGGGCGCAAGCGTAAGCGGACGGCTTCCAGCGTTGCAGCCAAGAGCTCTTTGCCTTGTGCTTGTAGGTCTTTAGCAAATTCCACGATAAGAATCGCGTTACGTGCCGATACCCCAACCGTGGTAAGCAGTCCCACTTGAAAATACACATCGTTCTCAAGGCCGCGCATGGTTGCTGCAATCACGGCACCAAGAATACCTAAGGGCACCACCAACATGACCGCAAATGGAATGGACCAGCTCTCGTAAAGTGCGGCTAGGCACAAGAATACGATGAGCAAGGACAACGCATAAAGCAGTGGTGCTTGGCTACCAGAGGTACGCTCTTCGAGTGAGATACCACTCCATTCATAACCAATACCAGGCGGCAAACGACTGATCAATTCTTCCATTTTCATCATGGCGTCGCCTGACGAATAACCTGGTGCAGCTTCACCCTGGATGTTCATCGCTGGCACCCCGTTGTAACGCTCTAAGCGCTGCGGACCAAAGTCCCAACGGGTGGTCGCAAAGGAGGCAAAAGAGACCATATCGCCTTGATTATTGCGCACATACCACTCATTCACGTCTTCTGGCGTCATCCGGGCTTCCGGTTTACCCTGTAGGTAAACTTTCTTAACCCGACCACGATCCACGAAATCGTTAACGTAGGTAGTACCGAAAGCATTCGATAAGGTCGCGTTGATTTCGCTGATATTTAAGCCCAGTGCTTTGGCTTTTTCATAATCAACGTCAATACGCAGTTGTGCGGTATCTTCCAAGCCATTCGGACGCACCCCAGTTAAACTAGGTTCTTGTGCGGCCATCCCCAGCAATTGGTTGCGTGCATTCAAGAGTTCTGCGTGGCCTAAACCAACACGGTCTTGAATGTAAAGGTTAAAACCACTGGCAGTACCTAACTCAGGAATTGAAGGTAGGTTAAAGGCAAACACCATAGCCTCACGAATTTGCGAGAAGAAGCCAAAAGCTTGACCAATAATGGCATCTATTTGCAGGTGTGGCTCAGTACGCTCACTCCAGTCCGTTAACCGAATAAACACTAACCCTGAGTTTTGTCCTTGACCACTGAAGCTAAAGCCAACCACCGAAAATACGGATTGGATACCCTCTGCTTGCTCGAGGTAATAATCTTCAATCTTAGCCATGGTTTGACGTGATTGCTCAAGGGTCGATCCAGCGGGTAACTGCATCTGAGTTAAGAATACACCGCGGTCTTCGTTTGGAATAAACGAACTCGGCATACGAGCAAATAAGAAGCCAAGTACCACAACTAAGCCCAAATAAACCAGTACAAAACGCACACTACGTTTGATGATATTTTGGACAGAATTGGTGTATTTGTTGGTGGCTTTATCGAGAGTACGGTTAAACCAACCTAGCAAACCTTTTGGCTGATGGTCGTGGTTTAATGGTTTCAGAATGGTCGCACACAAAGATGGCGTGAAGATGATGGCCACCAATACTGATAACGACATCGCTGAAATAATGGTGATAGAGAATTGACGATACACAGCACCGGTAGAGCCGCCGAAGAAGGCCATAGGCACGAATACTGCCGCCATAACCAAGCCAATAGCCACCAAGGCGCCCGTGATTTGTTGCATGGACTTAATCGTAGCTTTACGTGGCGATAGTTTTTCTTCGCTCATCAAACGTTCAACGTTCTCGACCACCACGATGGCATCATCCACCAACAAGCCAATGGCAAGCACCAAACCAAACATGGTTAGGGTATTAATCGAGAAACCAAGGGCAGACATGATCCCGAAGGTACCTAACAGTACCACCGGTATGGCTAACGATGGAATGATAGTGGCGCGCAAGTTCTGTAAGAACAAGAACATCAGCAAGAACACCAAGATGACCGCTTCAAATAAAATCTTCACCACTTCTTTGATGGAGATCTCAACAAACGGAGTGGTGTCATAAGGAATGACTAAACTGACGCCTTCAGGGAAGAATTGCTCAAGTTCAGCTAAGGTTGCTTTCACTGCCTTAGCCGTATCCAAGGCATTTGCCCCGGTCGCCAAGTTAATCGCTAAACCAGAAGCTTGTTGGCGGTTATAACGTGCGGCAACACTGTAGTCTTGGCCACCAAGTTCGACTTTGGCGACATCACCCACGGTAACTTTCGAGCCGTCGTTGTTTACCCGTAGTAACACTTGTTCAAATTGCGCCACTGTTTCTAAGCGCGTTTGCGCAATAATAGAAGCGGTTAGACGTTGGCCTTCAACGGATGGAGTACCACCAACTTGGCCAGCAGCAACCTGATTGTTTTGCTCGCGCAACGCTTGCACCACATCGATGGTGTTCATGTTGTAGCGTACTAACAATTCAGGGTCGAGCCAAATACGCATGGAGTAGGGCGCACCAAACAAACGTACGCTACCAACGCCAGGAGTACGGCTAATCGGGTCCTGAATGTTACTCGCAATATAGTCGCCTAAATCGATTTGAGTAATTTCAGGGTTGTCAGAAATGAGCGCTGCTACTAACAAGAAAGAGTTGTTCGCTTTAGCTACCACCAGACCTTGGTCTTGTACTTCTTGTGGTAACAGCGGTAGCGCCAACTGCAATTTGTTTTGCACCTGAACCTGCGCGATGTCCGCATCGGTACCGGCTTCAAATGTGAGCGTAATGCTGGCGTTACCAGCGGAATCGCTGGTAGATGAAAAGTATTTGAGGTTATCAATACCATTCATGTTCTGCTCAATAACCTGGGTCACACTCTCTTCTAAGGTGGCTGCCGTAGCGCCAGGATAAGAGGCGTTAATTTGCACCGACGGCGGCGCAATTTCAGGATATTGCTCAACAGGAAGCTGCGTGACCGCTAGCCCGCCTGCCAACATGATGATAATAGCGATAACCCAAGCAAAAATTGGGCGATCGATAAAAAACTTAGCCATAGGTTATTTCACTTCTTCAGTTTTAACCGGCATCCCCGGCTGAATTTTTTGCAAGCCTTCGACGATGACTTGGTCACCAGCAGTTAAACCATCGGTCACAATCCAATCGCTACCAACGGTACCTTGCACGGTTAAGTAGCGTTGCTCAACTTCACCCGTTTGATTAACCACCATGGCGATGGCACGCCCGCGCGGATCACGAGTTACCCCGGTTTGCGGAGCTAAAATGGCTTGCTGCAATTCACCGCTAGCAATCTCAGTGCGTACGTACATACCTGGCATCAACACCTGCTCAGGGTTGGCCACTTTGGCGCGCAAGGTAATAGCACTGGTTTGAGGGTCGACGGTAACTTCATTGAACAACAATTCACCTTGTAACTCGGTGTTATCACCGACTTTAACAGTCACTGCCGCACGGTTATTGGCATCAGTCACTATTTGTCCCGAACGCATAGCTTGCTGTAACTGCAGATACTCTGAGCTACTTTGCGCAATATCTATGTAAATTGGATCTAATTGGTGAATAGTGGTTAATGCTTGGGCTTGACCAACGCTTAATAATGCACCTTCAGTAAGCTGTGAACGTCCAATACGCCCACTAATAGGCGCTTTAACACGAGTATACTCAAGGTTGAGCTTGGCTTGAGTGATGCTTGCTTCAGCGACTTTAAGTTGAGCTTCAGCTTGTAAGTAAGCAGCTTCTGCTTCGTCATAATCTTGCTGGCTAATGGCTTTATCCGCGACCAACCCTTGTGAACGCTCAAAACGCGCTTTACTTGCTTTTAGTGTGGCCTGTGCTCGCTTTAATTCGGCCTCGGCACTAGCTAAAGTTGCTTCGTACATGGCTGCGTCGATTTGATACAGTTGCTGGCCGGCTTCGACCATCGCACCTTCTTGAAATAGCTGGCGTTGTAAAATACCGTTCACCTGCGGGCGCACTTCAGCGACCCGATAGGCACTAGCACGACCGGGCAGGGTGGTGGTGAGGTCGACATTTTGCGGAGCAATAGTTACTACTCCTACGGTCATTTGCTGTTGTTGTTGTGCGCCAGGCCCCTGTGCCTGTTCTGCATCACCGCAACCTGCTAGCGCTAACGATGCGCTAAGCATCGAAACTAACAAAGGTACACGTAAACGTTGCTGCATGAATTACCTCTATTCTTATGTATGGATTGGCCGCAGCCAATTGGAATAATCTAGGACGACAAAATTGCACTAATTATACATACATTCATGTATGTTTGTAAGTGCAAATTAGCGAAAATCACTTTGTTTATCTGCGTTAGAAACATGCTAAGGTATGTGCTAAGTACGCTTCAAACACCGAGAAAGATTATGTTTACTTCGTTCAAACGCCAGTTGTTACTAGGATTATTGATTATAGCGATTGCCATCATCGGAATGATAGTGCAACGGCAATGGCAGGCCACTGATTCAACAAAAAATCGTAACTATTTGTATCAACAATTACTGGAGCGTTCGGGACAGCTAAATCGTGACTTACCTAAATTACTCGACCGGCAAACTCGGTTTGAGCGGGCCGAAGTAGTTCATTACGGCATGCGCTTTATTTACTCGTTAGTAGGTATTGATAAGTACAGCCACGATGAGGCCAATATTGAGCAACAGCTTGAACCAGCAATGTTACGTCAGTATTGCCAGCATGACAGTTTAGCTTTTTATCGTGAGCATGCTGACTTTCTCGAAATTCGTTACCTCGATCAGAATGACCAGTCTTTGTTTACGCTGCGTTTTGTGCCTACCGACTGCAGCTGATAGGCACCAAGCTGCGCGGTTATCTAATCAGGCGCATTAAAGCCATCTAACACCAGTTTGCCAATCACTTGATGACTTTCAAGCAAGCTGTGAGCTAGACGAAGATTGGCCGCGGTTAAGGGGCCTAAATGCTCAGATAGGGTCGTTTTTAAAATACCGGCATCGGTTAATTCAGCGACTTGCTGCAAAATCAGGCCTTGTATATAGGCATCAGCGGTGTTGAACATGGAGCGGGTAAACATAAATTCCCAATGCAAACTGATGCTCTTTTGTTTTAACAGGCGAATGTCTAACAGCTCGCTCGGATCATCAATGAGCGCTAATTTTCCTTGCGGCATGATCAGCTCAGTTAAGCTAGTAAAATGCTGGTCGGTATGGGTTAGACTGGCCACATAATCAACTCCAGTTAAACCATGTTGAGCCAATTGTGGGGCTAACGGCTGATGATGGTTGATAACGAGATCAGCTCCTAAATCACGCACCCATTGCTGACTTTCTGGTCGGGATGCAGTTGCAATCACTGTGAGTTTGGTCAGTTGTTTTGCAAGTTGAATTAAGGCTGAACCAACGCCGCCAGCAGCCCCGGTGATCAGCAAACTACCGGTAGTATCTGCGGTTAAGGCTAAGCGCTCAAACAACAGCTCCCACGCTGTTAAAAAGGTTAACGGCATGGCCGCCGCTTGCGCAAAGTTAAGGCTGTGCGGTTTTCTGCTGACGAGGCGTGCATCAACTACATGATACTGAGCATTAGCACCAGCGCGGTCTACAGCGCCCGCATACCAAACTTCGTCACCTTCTTTAAAATCCATGACATTGTCACCAACGCCAATCACCACCCCGGCGACATCCCAGCCAAGAACTCCAAACTCGCCGGCTTGCGGCTGTTTGCGTTGGCGAATTTTGGTATCAACAGGGTTCACTGATAGGCCATACACTGCAACTAAGATGTCGTCGGCTTGTAGAGTTGGCTCAGCTATTTCTATGTCCAATAAAGCTTGGTTGTTATCAATGGGTAACGATTGTTGGTAACCGACTGCTTTCATGCTTGGTTCCTCAATGCCGAAGTGATGTTTTGGTTTAGCTTAACGTAAAAACTCAGTAAGCCAGAGGTTAAACTAACGGAAACCTTGGTCATTAGGTTAAAATACCAAGATTAAACGAATTTATTAGCTACATTGTAGACTAATTTAGGTCACTCGTTGAGGGAATCAAAGCCCAGTATTATGTAACAACATGATGCTAAGATGAGCGGCCCGCTCAAGGCTCAATGCATTTTAAGGAATTAGCGTGTCCAAAGTGTCTAAACCAGCAGCCACTCCAAGCTCTAACAGCGGCAAAGCTGACGCTTGGTATCAGCGGGTTGCCGAATCATCGGCGGTGTTACCGCTGATGTTTGTGTTGTCGATGTTAGAATCAATCATTATTCCGATCCCGCTCGAGCTTATTCTTATTCCGTTGTTGATTCATCAGCGTGAGCGGCTGTGGGCCATAGCTACCGTGGTACTGGCAGGGTGTTTGGTTGGCGCAAGTATCGGTTATGGGGTTGGGTTATGGTTGTTTGATGATATCGGTGACGCTATTCTCACCTATTTTGGCTACAGCCAAGCGTTTGAACAATTTACCGCACAGTTTCAACAGCACGGCTTTGTGACCCTGTTACTGACGGGGATCACGCCCATTCCATTTCAGGTAGGGATGTTAGCGGCGGGGAGTAGTAATTATCCTTTTTCTCTGTTTATGTTGGCAGCCGTGATAGCACGCGGGCTGCGCTATTATGGCCTAGCACTCTCGGTGTATTGGTTTGGACCGCTCGTTTTAGGATGGTGGCAACAACATTCGCGTAAAGCTGGATGGTTGTTGCTAACCTTGTTGGGGGGCGGTTATGCAGTATATTTATTGGTTTAGTAGCCTTAGCAGAGTTGTAGTTTGGCGCTGATCGCACGCAAGGCTTCTACGCCATGTAAATCCGTAGGGAAGAGCGGTAAATAGAGTTGCGGCAGGCTGCTAAATTGCGCCTGAATTTGTTCGCGATAAATGGCCTCTTGCTGGCGACGCTGGGCAAAAAACTCACTATCGATAGCGTCAGGAACATTGCGGTTGATCACTAACCCCGCAACGGGCAGATGTTCCGCCTGTAAGGTTTGCACGGCCCGCGTCGTTTCGAGGATCGGTAGTTTTTCTGGGGTCAATACAAACACAATGCCACATTGCTGCGCATCTGTGAGCTGATGGCGAATACGATGAAACAGGCTTTGCCGTTGTTGCAAAGTAGCCGTTATTTCAGCTGTTCGATCATCCATCTCTGCTGTTTCATGGGTGGTTGGGTCGCCCATTGGGTTAGCGATATCACGGCCTGATTTAGCCGAGAGATGGGCTAATACGCCCTCAAGCTGTTCACTCTTTTTGGTTTGCCGTAACAATCCTTGGGTCCAAGCGGCCATGGCTTCAGGCAAGGTTAACAGGCGCAATGTATGGCCGGTAGGAGCCGTATCAAAAATAACTAAATCATACTGGCTGGGCGCGCTATCAATGATTTTCGCAATGCGTTCTAATAACGCTGCTTCTTGCGCACCCGGCGATTGCTCGGTTAAGCGCATTTGGCGCTCAATTTCCCCATACATTTGCGGCCGCGCAAAACGCTTCATGGTACGCATCACCCGATTAATGTGGGCACGCACTTGTTTATCCGGATCAATTTCTAAGGCATCAATGTTTGGCAACAGTGGTTGATATTGCTCTTGTTCTTGCTCGCTACTGGGGTCACCGATGGTTAAATCAAAGGCGTCGGCTAAGCTATGGGCGGGGTCTGTTGAGACCAATAATACTCGCTTGCCCAGTTGCGCCGCTTGTAAGGCTATGGCTGCCGAAACCGTGGTTTTACCTACACCACCTTTACCGCCGACAAATAAGATACGTTTAGATAAGATAGGTAACATAAAAGCTCAGCTAGGTTAGGGGTGTTAACAACAACGAAAGCCATCTAATGGGGAGTGTTCCATCCCCATGCGTAGATGCCATTCATGAAAACGTTCAAGCAATAAAGGTTGTAGTTCAAGGGTATAATAAGAAGCGGGATTAGGAACCCCCATCAGTTCTGAGAACACTAACAGCATGAAAAGATCGTCCTCGTCCCGCTTCGCACGAGCTATGGCTGCTCGGTAAGGAGCGTTATAGACCGCCGTGGCATACCTATTAGCTTTCCCTAACCAATCGACAATAGCTCGTATTTTCATAGTATGACCTTTTATTTCTAGCTTAATTAAGCTTTGTTACGTTGTTCGCGACGTAGCCTTGTAAGAGTACTAGCCGCTTCTAAAGAAATCCAAATAGCTGCAACTAACACCACTAAGTCTAAGCTTAACAAGAACCAATCTGATTTTTGGTAGAAGGTCATTAACTGAATAAGCAACGCGTAAATGGCCATGACTAGCAAAAACAGCAAAGGTATCAAGGTCACATACATGGGGCGACCTAGCTTAACCAGCATGGTGGTGATCACCAGTAGGGTTAATCCGGCAAGTAACTGGTTGGTAGTACCAAACAGTGGCCAAATTAGCAAGCCACCAGAACCATCAGCACCGCCGGCACCAAAGGCGAGCAACAAGCACGAACCTACGGCAAGTAAGGTAGCAGGCGCAGCTTTTTCCATCCATTTGATGTTATAAATATTGCCCCATTCTTGGAAGATATAGCGCTGTAAACGTAGCCCTGTATCCATGGTGGTACCGGCAAACAACACCGCCATCACCGTGAGCAAGGTTTGCGAGATTTCAGCATTTAAGCCGATACCATTCTCGAGGATATTTGCGCCACCGGATACAAAGGCAGCCACGCCTCCTTGACCGAAGCTATGATACACGGCCTGCCAATCGGCTAAGGTAGCAAAGCCAGCAGTTGCCGCAATGATGGTGGCAAGAGACAATGAACCTTCACCGATTGCACCAAAATAACCAACAAAACGAGCATCCGTTTCTTTGTCGAGCTGTTTTGAGGTGGTTCCTGATGCAACTAATCCATGGAACCCAGATATAGCGCCACAAGCGATGGTGACAAATAACAGTGGCACCAGCGATGGTGTCCCTTCCGGAGTATTGGTATTAAATGCTGGAGCAACGAGTTCAGGGCCGCTTATTAGCACGGCACCGTAAAGAAGAATTAAGCCGATGAATAATTGTAAGCCGTTAATGTAATCACGTGGTTGCAGTAACATCCATACCGGCAACAAACTAGCGATAGCAGCATAAAGGAAAAGCACAATAATCCACTGCGCATTATCAGAAACGCCAAATACCGTTTCTGGTAATTCAATCGGGTACGATGGTCCAGCCCATATCAGTGCATAGAGTGCAATCACCCCTAAAATAGAAACCGTGCCTAGGTTCATCCATTTACGGAAGATAAATTGGCCAATAATCAGGGCCACAAAGATAGCTCCCCATACGGGCACCACGGAACTAGGGAAGTTGATCAGTAGCCCTGAAATGGCGGTCGCAAACACCGCATTAACCATGAGCAGCACTAAAAAAATCACGATCATGAACAGGCTTTGTGAGCGTCGGCCTACCACATCACCGGTGAGAGCCCCAATGGAGCGGGCTTTGTTGCGGTTCGAGGCCCAAATAGCACCAGCATCATGAACGCCAGCAAAGAAGATAGTACCAAACACCACCCATAAAAAGGCCGGCACCCAACCCCAAATAACGGCGATAGCTGGCCCAATGATAGGCGCGGCACCCGCAACTGAGGTAAAATGGTGACCCCACAACACGTACTTGTTAGTGGGAACAAAATCTACGCCGTCTTCAAACTCGTGCGCTGGCGTGCGAAAATTAGGGTCTAGCTGGTAGATTTTTTCGGCTACGAACTTTGAATAAAATACGTAGCCCAAAAACATCGCACCTAAGCCCAGTAACATCAGCAGAATTGCATTCATGGCTTATCCTTTTTTAGTTTATTATTGGCAAATCAATAACTGCGTTATGGTAATGCATAGATAGTAAAGTCTGACATTGGACCAAAGTCTAGGCTAAACCTCAATTTAAGGATCGATATGTTTCGTTGGTTTGAAAGCCGGTTAAATCCATTTCCCGAAGATAAAGTAGAGCAACCACCGCAAACCCTGGTGAAATTCTGCCTTTATTATAGCCGCGGCGCTTGGCCTTATATCATTGCGGCCGGGCTGCTGATGATGTTGATTGCGCTAACTGAAGTTTGGCTGTTTAGTTTTATCGGTAATATTGTCGATTGGCTGGCTGAGCAGAATCGAGAAACCTTTGTGCAGGAGCAATTCTGGGGGCTCACCGGGATGGCTTTGGTGGTGATGTTGGGCTTGCCCATGCTGGTCATTTTGCACTCCTTAATTACCTATCAGTCGCTATTAGGTAATTATCCCATGCGTATTCGCTGGTTAGTGCACAAGTATTTGCTTAATCAGTCCCTCACTTTTTACCAAGACGAGTTTGCCGGACGCATTGCCACCAAAGTGATGCAAACAGCACTCGCAGTGCGCGAGTGCGTGATCAAACTGTTCGACGTACTGAATTATGTTACCGTGTATTTTATTGGTACCGTTGCCATTATTGCTAGTGCGGACTGGCGCTTGGCGGCACCGCTGGTGGTTTGGGTGGTGTTATACGGGTTGCTATTACGCTTTTTTGTGCCGCGCCTGGGCAAAGTAGCTGCTGCCCAAGCAGATGCGCGCTCAATCATGACGGGTCGCATTGTTGATAGTTATACCAACATCCAAACGGTGAAGTTATTTTCACATGCGGAGCGCGAATTAGAGTTTGCCAAAGACGGTATGGCGGGGTTTCTTGGCACAGTGCATCGACAAATGCGCTGGGTGACCAAGCTTTATACCTGTCTTTACCTGCTTAACTCAACGCTGTTATTTGCGGTCGGTTTTTTAGCCATTTCGCTTTGGGTAGACAATCAGATCAGTGTGGGTGCCATTGCAGTTGCTTTGAGTTTGGTACTGCGCTTATGGGGCATGAGCCAATGGATTATGTGGGAGATTTCCGCATTGTTTGAGAATATTGGGACAGTGCAGGATGGCATCAAGACCGTTTCGGTACCGCAAGATATTCTCGACAAAGAGGGCGCGGTGCCGCTTCATGTTACCCAAGGAAGTATTGAATTTGATCAGGTAAGTTTTAATTATCATAGCGATAAACCGGTTTTACATGATTTGAGCTTACACATCGCTGCCGGTGAGAAAATTGGCTTGGTAGGACGTTCGGGTGCCGGTAAATCAACCTTAGTTAACTTGTTGCTGCGGTTTTATGAGGTAAATGAAGGGGCGATTCGGATTGATGGTCAGAATATTGCTGAGGTGACGCAAACCAGTTTACGTCAGCACATCGGCATGGTTACTCAAGATACCTCGTTATTGCACCGTTCGGTACGCGGTAATATTAGTTATGGTCGCCCCGATGCTACCGATGCGATGATTGAAGAAGCCATCCACAAAGCCGAAGCCGATACCTTTATTGATGAGTTAGAGGATGCCGAAGGGCGCCGTGGTTTGGCTGCCCATGTTGGCGAGCGTGGGGTTAAATTGTCAGGCGGACAACGACAGCGGGTCGCTATCGCCCGCGTGATGCTTAAAGATGCGCCGATTTTAATTTTAGATGAAGCCACCTCGGCATTAGACTCAGAAGTTGAGGCGGCCATTCAAGAGAATTTATATCGCTTGATGGAAGGTAAAACTGTGATTGCTATTGCCCATCGGTTATCAACTATAGCCGCAATGGATCGCTTGGTAGTTATGGATCAAGGCCGAATTGTAGAGCAAGGAACTCATGAGCAACTCTTGCAGCAGGGCGGTATCTATGCCCAATTATGGGCGCGCCAATCAGGCGGCTTTATTCCGGAAGAATAATAGGCACTATGACAGCTATTTTTGCAAAATTTAAAGCGATTTGGATGTCCGAGTTGGTTCGTCGATACGAGCTCGAACACGGCTTTCAGCGCGATGCTGTGATTGAGCAGCAGGCTCGGCAACAGCCGCAGCTCAGTCAGCAAGTGTTGCTGCGTGGACAACTCTGGGCAGAGCGACTCGGGCTTACGCAGCACTTGCAACGGTGGCACCAACTGCGGCGGGTGATTGCGATCAGCTTGAGTTTGTTGGCAGTACTCATTGGCTTGGCGCAAGTGCAGGCAACGCTAGCCTTGCCAAGTCCAATCTCCTTGCTATTTGCCTTGGTGCTATTACTCGGAATGAATAGTGTCATGTTACTGCTGTGGCTGGTGCTGAGCCTACTGCAGGGGGTACGGCGACCAGCCAGCACACAGGCTAGCGGCACCAGTATTTTGCGGCTATCGATGTGGTTGATGCAGCGCCTAGGTCGGCGGCCGCAACATCAGCAGTATCAAACAGCCCTGTGGTCGGTTGCTCAGCGCAATAAAATGATTGCGCCGGGCACCGCTATGCTCAGCCATGGCTACTGGCTCTTGGTGATGTTGGCCACCTGGTTATTTTTGTTTGTGAGCTTAAGCACCAATGTTTATCAGTTTACTTGGGCTAGTACCATCTGGCCGGCGGCGACGGTTTCTAGCTGGGCTGAAGTGATAGGTTGGGGCCCCAGCTGGTGGGGAGTTAGCGCTCCTAGCTATGCAGATTTAGGCCCAGCTAGTGCTGATGCCACGAATCAACTGGCAGCCGGCCGCTGGCTACTTATGTGCGTGTTTAGCTACGGTATTGTGCCGCGGTTGTTGTTTCTGCTTGCTGCTATGCTGCTGCTAGGCTGGCGGGCGTGGCGGGCCCAACTTGATTTACAAGCACCTGGTATGGCAACCGTAGTGCAGGGCTTAAAACCTCGCGCCCAAGCCGTGGTGATTGATGCAGATACCCAATCGCCAACGAATTCCCCAGTTACGGTAACCATGGCTAGTTCAGCACAACACCAGCGTCTGGAGCCGCCGCAATTAACTGCTGATAGCTTAACCGTGAGCCTGGATTTTGAATTAGACCATGCGTGGTTAGCACAACAGCAAACTGCAGCATCGGTTGGTTTTTATGGTGTTGTTGCCAGCGGTCTAGAAAAACGCCGGTTATTAGCTCACCTACATGCGCACCCTCCGCAGCAATTATGGGTGCGGGTTAATAGTGAACTAAGCCCAGACCGTACCACGCTTAAATTGTTACGAGAGATGATGGCATATGTTGCTCATCTAGAAGTACTACTGATCACAGCGAGTGAGCATGCTAGTGCCGAACAACAACAGCGCCTGCAGCATTGGCAGCAGCTGTTAGCTCAACAGGAGATACCATGGCGACTCGTTTAACGGCGTTACAATTGGCCGTAGTGGGGCATACCAATACGGGCAAAACCTCGTTATTGCGTACACTTTTGCATGACAGCCAATTTGGTGAAGTAGCTAGCCGCCCAAGTACCACTCGTGACGTGCTTACCATGGCGATTGGGAATGCTGAGCAGGTGTTGCTTGAGCTCTATGATACTCCGGGGCTAGAAGCTGGTAGTGACTTATTTGAGAGTTTAAGCCTAAGCGATGCCGAATTTAGACACGATGGCGCCAAACAAATACACCAGTTTCTAAATTCTACCTTAGCCGAAACAGAATTTGCGCAAGAAGCCAAAGTACTACGACAACTGCTTAAAAGTGACGCTGCGCTCTATGTGATTGATGTGCGTGATCCTGTGTTGCCAAAATACCAAGATGAATTAGCCGTATTGATGCGCTGCGGTAAACCGCTACTACCTGTGCTTAACTTTACCGCAACTACCGCAGGCTACAGCAGCGCCTGGCAACAAGCACTAGCGCAGGTAAATTTGCATAGCTTTATTGAGTTTGATGCGGTGAGCCCACCTGAGGGCGGTGAAGCTGAATTATTAACCCGTTTAAAGTTAGTGGTGAAAGGCTTTGATCAGCAGCTAAACCTACTTATTGAGCACCGTGAGCAGCAACGGCAGCAACGTCTGCACCAGGGGCTACAGCAGATCGCTGAATTACTGACTGATGTAGCTGCACTGCAACATCTGGTGAGTGCGGAGCTCGATAGTAGCGCTCTGCAGGAGGTTTTAGCTAAGGTACAGCGTCAAGTTACCGAACGCGAGCGTCGATGTGTGCAAGACTTACTAGCTTTGTATGAGTTCAACTTAGATGCCGTGGCGCTCGATAACTTAGATATTAGCACCGGTCACTGGCACGATGATCTCTTCGATACTGAGACCTTGACTGAGTTTGGTATCAAGGCCGGCTTAGGTGTAGGCAGTGGGGCGGCCGTGGGGGCTGGTTTTGATCTCTTGGTCGGCGGAGCCAGTTTAGGCGCAGGAACCTTGTTAGGGGCCACTATCGGTGGTTTGTGGCAAGGCTGGCAACACTACGGCAAGCAACTGAAACATAAGCTACAAGGCCAACATCAACTGATCGTTGAAGACCCTATTATCTTGCTTTTAGCCGTGCGCCAACTGCAGTTGTTGCAGCAATTGAGCTTGCGTGGTCATGGGGCGACAAACACCTTATTACTCAGCAGTGATAACAGCCAGCGTGAACAAGAGTTAAGTAAGCTAAAATCTTTGTTTAAAGGAGCGCGAAAAAATCCGCAATGGTCAACTTTAGCGCAAGAAAATTTTATCAATGAGCCAGAACGTGCTACATATATAGACAAGTTAGTTGCACAGTTAATTAGATAATTTTATCAATTCAAGTCTTATGTGTTAGATAGCCAACGTTGAGCGACCCAACCCAGTTGGTAACAGATGCATAAGGGTTGGTTATTTATGGGGTAATTATTTCTAGCTTAGGGATATCATCATTGCCAGACCAAGGATTGCACGTAACAACAAAGGACCAAGGCAAATCCCCACCGCCTTACACGAATGCATTGTCTTTATTAAGCCGCCGAGTGATTATTGGAGTGTTAATAACGGGGATTATCGCTAGCACCAGTACCTTAATTCCGCTGTTTTTTTATTTGGATAAAACAGAAGATCGGCAGGATTTAGCTTATGCTTCTGCACAAGCTCTTGCTGTAGAGCAACAACTTACTCATTATGAACAGATAGCTCAACAGTTTGCGAGTCGCTCACAGATACGTCAGCGTTTGGCTTTGTATTTGGACCAGCAACTTGCGCTAGCTCAAGTACAACAAGAGACAGCCGCGCGGCTGGCACATGCTGTCGATTTTATTCCAACCCTAGTGGGGGTGATAAGAATTGCAGCTAATGGCACCGAGATTGCTCGAGTTGCAGGTGAATCAGGCACCACCAGCCTATTAAAGCAGGTAAATCTGAGCCAATTAAATCTACATAGAACGGACTACATCAACCTCTCTGGGCATATTTATATCAGTGTAGTAGCCCCTATTATAAGCCTTAATAATGAAATCATTGGTCATGATGTGTTGCTATTCGACCAAACTGAGATCATTGATATTTTAGAGCACTTGAATAAATTTGATGCAACCACTGAATTTAGTTTACTGCATTTAACCCGCAAAGTTGAGCTTCACTTTAGTTTGACTCCTATAGCCACTGCCGCATCAACTGAATTTAACGCGAATGTGCGCGAGCTGATTAATTCTGAAGCAGTTACAGTTGCCCATGCTTTAGTAGGCCAGCAACCTCAACTTCATAGTGGTGTATTTCATAACTTACATCATCGTCACTTTTATATTCCACTCAGCGAGTCTAATTGGGGCTTGTGGGTAACACAGCCAGAAACGTCATTGCGTGAAGAACTCTTGGTTGAGTTGCTCTGGGTAAGCGGCATAATTTTCTTGATTGTGGCGATAGGTGCCTATTTATTAAAACTTTACATGCGACCCATTATCCAGCAGCAGCAACTACAGCAGCAGCAACTACAGGCACTCAATCGGCAGCTCCAGCTAGCTGGGATGGTGTTTGAAAAGACTCATGAAGCTATTGTCATTACGGATGTGGACTTACGTATTAAGAGAGCTAATCAAGCTTTTTTGAATTTGCTTAACCTGAGCAGCAAAGAGATAAAGCAGCATTCTTTAAGTGATTTTATTGATAGCAACAAAGTCTCTCTGCGGCTTACCGAAACCGTTCGTAAACATTTACAACAACAGGATGGCTGGCAAGGCGAAATCTGGTATCGCACTGCAAAAGGCGAACCCATTGCTGCTTTGCAAACGATCACAGCGGTGCGCAATCAAGAACGCACGGTCACACAGCTTATCCATATCTTTAATGATGTAACAGCAGACCAATTAGCGGTGGAAAACATCAAACAACAGGCCCTAACAGACCCCTTAACTGGATTACCTAACCGAGCGGCTATCAACCATCAGATTACGGTGCTGTTACACAATGCACCGACACACCTAGCCGTGTTGTTTTTAGATTTGGATAAATTCAAGCCTATTAATGACACCTATGGTCACGATGTAGGGGACCAATTGTTACGTTGTATTGGACCAAGAATTAAGGCGCAACTGCGCCATCATGACGTGGTGGCGCGCATTGGTGGCGATGAGTTTGTGATTGTTCTCAATGCGCTCACTGAGCCTAAAGATGCCGAGGCTATTGCTCAGAAGCTGGTGCTCGCATTACAGCAGCCCTTTGTGCTCGAGCAGCATACGGTCACTGTTGGAGCATCGGTTGGGATAGCGCTTTATCCACAGCATGGTGAAGACTACGAAACCTTGCTCAATAAAGCCGATAATGCCATGTATCGTGCGAAAGAAAGTGGCCGCAATAGGTATTGCGTGGCGGAATGACAAGCAGCTAGGGCCGTTTGCCCCTCCACGAGCCCCTCGTATACCAACATTTCAAGGGTCTAAAAAAAAGGGCTTAAGCGTTAGCCTAAACCCTTGTTTTTATTTGATTTTTTGGTCGGCGTGATAGGATTTGAACCTACGACCCCTGACACCCCATGACAGTGCGCTACCAAGCTGCGCCACACGCCGACCGAGGGCGTTATATTACTGATAAATTCAACTTTAGCAAGCTCTGCACCGTTCAACTGCGGGTTATTTAATCAATTGCAGCCGTGTTATTATTACTGAAGCGTTTGAGCTTGCGAATACCGTCTACAAGAATAGGGGTTGCCGGAACCACCCCAGATAAAGGTTCATAAGTATCGTTGGCAAAGGTTCGAATATTAGCATCAGCTTCGATCACCGACGTCATCTGTTCTTGATAGATGACTAAATCAGTACCGTAGCTCGTCATCAATGGCAGTTTTCTCACTTTCTCGGTCATATTCACGCCCACCGAGTAACTTGCGGCCTCGTTCGCGCAGCGCATGTAGCTGTGCAACACCGAGGGCATAATATCCGATAGTAGCACCAAGGGTTGGGCTTGCCATGACAGGTTTGAACTGATCAACAAAGGCACCTGCAGGTTGTTGATGGCATAAGTCTCAGTGCCACTAGATACTGCTGGCGTTAGCCCCACAATAATGAGCTGTAGTTGTTGGTTCTGTACCTCAGTGAGTGCGATCTTAACCTGGGCTACTAATTCTGCCCATTGACCTTGGCGATAATAGAGCAGCTCGAGGCTTGCGTTAGGGTTATTCGAGGTGATGTCCGCAAGCGCAAATTCGTCATCGGCACGAAGCTCAATGCCGTAGCTCTCTAAGACGGTTAAGTAGGCCGGTGGGGTGTTGGCTTGCTGCACCGCGCGTTGATACAAATCGGGTAAGCCATAAGTTAACTCAAACAGTGCCGCGCTGACATGGGTTTGTCCGAGTACCGGCGTGGCAACGCTACTAAACTCTCGTAAGCTAGCAGCTTTTACTGGGCTGCTGGAAAGCTCCATAAGCTTAGCTGCTTGGCTGCTCGTTAGCTTATCCACGGCAATTAACAAGGTGTCGTTAGGGTTGCTCTGGCGCGAGCACATTAGCTCGTTAAGCGGGTATTGCAGATTTATATCAGCGCGGGTGCGGATCAGATTCTGGGTAATGGCTTGGCGCTCTTCCACCAACAAGCCGTGCTTGCTCATTAAGGTTTTTGCGGTAGTTGGATAAGATAACGGAAACATATCATCTTGTTTGGTTATCGGAGTGTAAAACACTGCATCTGCCCACACGTGAATACTATGACTTGCTAAAAAACAGGCGACAAAAATGCTAGCAAAGGTTGGTCCCCAATGTTTTTGTTGTAATGAATCTAGGCGCTTCCAAGCGATATTAGACAGGCCTAGCTCAAAGACCAGCAGCACCACAAAAATAAGTAGCATGCCTAAGAGAATTAAAAAACTAGCGCCGGCAAAAGCTGATTCAGCATCGCTTGCCAATTGACTGAGTGAATAGGTATTTAAATGGTAGCCGTATTGGCGATAAAACAAAGCATCAGCAACTAAAGCGATCAAGCCAAAACTAGCCACTAACGTGGCGATGCCCCGAAGCACTCGTGATATCGGAATAAAAATACAGAACGGAAAAATCAGAATGATAAAAACAATAAAGGGTAAAAAGGCAAAATGGCCAAGCCAATTTACTATCAGGTAGATAACGCCAAGTGCAGACCCTGGCGCAGCAGATGCTTCTATATATAAGGTACCAATAGCTAAGACTAAAAGAATATTAAAAAACGTAAACCAATGGCCCCAGCTTATTAAGCGAGCTATTTTGTCTCTGCGTTGTTTACGTTGCTTCATAGTAAGCTCTAGCGATTATTGTTTATTAGATGCAAGTGATTGTAACAGCACTTTACCAAATTGTTCAGCAATCTTATGCGTATCGTCGGGGTGATAACGAGCTTGAATGGTATTACTAACGGCATTCCCTAAAGTCATTAAAATAAGATCCGTAGGCGCTTGGTGTTGACTGAATACGGCTAACACGTCGTCGAGTAATTGCTGTTGTTGGTCGGCGTTGTATTTGGACACAATAGGCATAGTTTTTTGTCTCAATCTGATAGAATAGCGTCATCTTACCACAGGCACTGCAACAGAATACAAGGGTGACCATGTACGCAGAAGTAAAACATAGCATTATTCATCAGTTTTATACCAATGACGGCCAAATTGGACTGCGCGTAGCTCCAGCAACTTTACCGATTAACGATGAAGTTAGTCTCTTACTGACCGAGTTAACCGATGTATACCAAGCCAAGCCAAGCAAGGGGTACGCTAGATTTTTAAGCGCCAATGATGAGGATGCCGAGCCGCATCAGCTTAGTGAGTTTCCGCACTTACTTACGGGGTGGTTAGGTCAACAACTAGAATTTGTCGATTTTTCGCAGCAAGCCGCTAAGATTTTGCACCAGCAATTGCAGCATTACGGCATCTTAGAGGCTGGCTTTTTATTGATGGCGAGCTATACCGACCGCTGTGAAGATTATCTCGTGGTGGCTTTTTTGCCGTTTCAAGATGGCGTTACCATAGCCCCCGATTTATCGGTTGACCGTTCGTCGCAATTAGCTATCAGCAAAGTGCAATTAGCTGCCACTATTAATATCAGTGAGTGGCAGCAAGAACCGGATTCAGTCACTTACATTTCTTTTATTAAGGGACGAGTGGGGCGCAAAGTTTCAGACTTTTTTTTGGACTTTTTGGGCTGTGCCGAGGCTGCCAACCCAAAGAAACAATCGCAACACTTGGTTGAAAGTGTGCAAAAGTTCGTTCAAGAGTCGCAATTAGCTGCTGAGCAGGCAAGCCAAGTTCGTCAATCGGTGTACGACATCTGTGACAATCAATGGCAACAAGGCGAACCGGTGCGCGTTAAGGACTTGTCCGAACAGCTGCAGGCTCAAGTGCCATTGGAGCGCAGTTTTGCTGATTTTGCAGGTAGCCAAGAGCAAGCTTTGCCCGAGGAAGTTTTAACGGATCGATCCACCTTACGAAAACTGGTTAAATTTCAAGGGCAAGGTGGCGGTTTGAGTGTTGGTTTTGAACAAACTCTGTTGAATGAACGGGTTAAGTATGACCCACACACAGATACCTTAACCATTCATGGGACACCACCTAACTTACGCGATCAACTGCGGCGGTATTTTGGTATTGATAGTTAAAAAAACGCCGGTGAAAGCCGGCGTTTGTGAAGGTTTCATTATCTAACCACGGCAGGGTTATTTACCTTGAACGGGAATGATATTGGTTGCGTGTAAACCTTTAGGGCCCTGTTCTAGTTGGAATTCAACATCTTGGCCAGCTTTCAGAGTGCGGTATCCATCCATTTCAATGGTTGAATAATGCGCGAAGATATCACCTTCGCGATCTTCCGCCTCGATAAAGCCAAACCCTTTAGAGTTATTGAACCACTTCACTTTACCGGTTGCCATACTTCTACTTCCTTTATTCTGCATTTAAGATTTAGTTATTGTTAGAATGGCATCGTGAAAAAAGAAACCAGTATGCATAAGCGCAGGTCTTGAATTTCTTTTTTGTTAACGCCATGTTTTACAATAGGTGACTTTTGCGGATAGTCAAGGCGTTTTTTGTCTAGTTAGTAACCGAACAGCTTATTTTTTTAAAGTTAAGCCATTTTTTGAATTTAATACTATATATAAGAGAAAGGGTTATCGATGAGTCATCCAAATCATCATCACCAGGGTGAAGTGCATACTGAAGACAAACAGGCGTTAAAGCCACCACCCATGTATAAAGTGGTTTTACATAATGATGACTACACTCCGATGGATTTTGTGGTAGAAGTATTAATCAAGTTTTTTCGGATGGACCAGGAGCGAGCTACCGACACCATGCTGACCATTCATTACAAAGGTCGAGCCGTTTGCGGTATTTATTCAGCCGAGATAGCTGAAACGAAAGTTGCGCAGGTAAATCACTATTCGCGCGAACATCAACATCCGTTGTTATGTGGCATGGAACTAGCCTAAGCATAAGAATGTTGGGTTGTTTGGGTATAAGGAGTTGATATGTTGAACAAAGCTTTAGAAGTAACACTCAACGATGCATTTCGTTTAGCACGAGATTATCGGCATGAGTTGATGACCGTTGAACATTTACTCCTAGCATTATTGGATAATCCTGAAGCCAGCAAAGCGTTGCGCGCATGCGGTTTGGATTTCACCAAGTTTAGGCTTGAGTTATTAGGCTATGTAGAGCGCACTACACCGAGTTTTGACGATGACAGCGCGGATACCGAGACCCAACCTACCTTAGGCTTTCAGCGGGTGTTGCAACGCGCGGTGTTTCATGTGCAGTCGGCTGGTAATAGCGAAGTGACCGGTGCTAACGTTTTGGTCGCCATTTTTGGTGAGCAAGAATCTCATGGCGTGTACCTCCTGAACAAACACGACATTACGCGCCTCGATTTGGTGCATTATTTATCTCATGGGCTGACTAAACTAGAGGATGAAGCTAACAACCAAAGCGATGAGCACGGCGCTAGCGAAGCCCTTGATAATCATACCGATGAAGAACAGAGCTTTCTCAGCCGCTTTTGCAGCAACTTAAACCAACGTGCCAAAGATGGTCGTATTGATCCTTTGATTGGCCGTGAGTACGAAGTGGAACGGTGTGTTCAAGTGCTGTGTCGTCGACGCAAGAATAACCCTCTCTTGGTGGGCGAGGCTGGCGTAGGTAAAACTGCTATTGCGGAAGGTTTGGCCTACCGCATTGTGCATCATGAAGTACCAGACGTGATGGCTGATGCCGTGATCTATTCCCTTGATATGGGCGGCTTGCTAGCTGGCACCAAGTATCGCGGTGATTTTGAAAAGCGCTTTAAACAATTACTCAAAGAATTAGCCGGGCAAACTAATGCGATTCTTTTTATTGACGAAATTCATACCATTATTGGCGCCGGTGCTGCCAGCGGTGGGGTGCTAGATGCCTCGAATCTGCTCAAGCCGTTACTCTCAAACGGCGAGCTAAAATGCATAGGCTCTACGACTTATAGTGAATTTAAAAATATTTTTGAAAAAGATCGGGCGTTAGTACGTCGGTTTCAGAAAATTGATGTCAGCGAACCATCGGTGGAAGATACCACTCGCATCTTAATGGGGCTGAAAGAACGTTACGAAGAGCACCATCAAATTCGTTATACCCAACCGGCCATCAAAGCGGCTGCTGAATTAGCCGCACGTTACATTAACGACCGCCAGTTGCCAGATAAAGCTATCGATGTGCTTGATGAAGCGGGTGCCAGCCAACGGCTGTTACCTCCGTCAAAACGCAAGAAAACCATAGGCGTTGGCGATATTGAGGCGATTGTGGCTAAGATTGCCCGTATTCCAGAGCAATCGGTGTCTCGTTCAGACCAACATATTCTGAAAAATCTCGATCGAAACCTGAAGCTGGTGGTGTTTGGGCAAGACCAAGCTATTGACCAATTAACCGCAGCTATTCGACTGTCACGATCGGGCTTAGGTCATGAACAAAAACCGATTGGTTCGTTTTTGTTTGCCGGGCCAACGGGTGTTGGTAAAACTGAAGTCACGCAGCAGCTAGCTAAGGCCATGGGCATTGAGTTCTTGCGTTTCGACATGTCTGAATACATGGAACGCCATGCCGTTAGCCGGTTAATTGGTGCACCGCCGGGCTATGTAGGGTTCGAGCAAGGTGGGCTGCTGACAGATGCGGTGATAAAACATCCGCATGCGGTGTTACTGTTAGATGAAATAGAGAAAGCTCATAGCGATATCTACAACATCTTATTGCAGGTGATGGATCACGGCACCCTTACTGATAATAACGGCCGTAAAGCGGACTTTAGGAACGTTATTGTGGTGATGACCACCAATGCTGGCGTGCAAGAAACCGTACGTCAAAGTATTGGTTTTCAGCAACAAGATCATGCTCCTGATGCCATGCAAGAAATCAACCGAACCTTTTCTCCGGAATTTCGTAATCGCCTCGATAGCATCGTTTGGTTTAACCATTTGAATACCGAAGTGATTGAACAAGTCGTCGACAAGTTTATTTGTGAGCTGCAAGTGCAGTTAGACAAAAAACAAGTGTCGCTGACTCTAGATCAAGCAGCGGTGAAATGGTTAGCAGCAAAAGGCTACGATAAAGCTATGGGCGCACGGCCGATGGCTCGTGTCATTCAGGAATATCTGAAAAAGCCATTAGCTAACGAAATCCTGTTCGGCCGTTTAAGCAATGGTGGGGCAGTGGCTGTTAGTACGAAAAATGGCGAGTTAAACCTCGCCATTAGTGAGCGCGAAACCACCCCGAGTTCTGCTAGTTAAGCAGGGCTCGGTGGTGCTATTAACGAGCGCGGAAGACGATCCGACCTTTGGTTAGGTCATACGGGGTAAGCTGCACCGTGACAGTGTCACCCGTTAAAATGCGGATATAGTGCTTGCGCATTTTGCCAGAAATATGCGCAGTCACCACGTGACCATTTTCTAGCTCAACACGGAACATAGTGTTAGGTAGGGTATCTAGCACCGTACCTTGCATTTCAATACTGTCTTCTTTTGCCATTCAAATCCTCGATATTTTATCGTTTATATATGCGTTGCAGGGAATGATGAAGGTGGTTAAGAGGTTAACCGATCGCGCTGATGACATCCCCGTGCGAAAAGTGGCCAGAATTTTAGCCGCTTTTGACAATAAATGCCACTGATAATGCCGTTTAGCCATGATTTAAAGCTGAGCTTGCTGCCAAAATTGCTTGACGCTTGCACGTTGCGGCTGTGCAAGTTCAGTTAAATAAGGCGCCCGGGCCAGTTCAAAGGCACCTAAGGAAGCTGTGTGTGGATTCATGATCTGCGCATCAATAAAGCTGCCACCAGCTGCAAAAAAGGCCTGCGCAAAACGCAGCAGCGCAAATTTACTCGCATTGGTGACCCTTTGAAACATGCTTTCTGCACAAAAAAGGTTGTTGACGGCAACGCCGTATAAACCGCCGACCAACTGGCCTTGCTGCCACACCTCAATGGAGTGGGTGTGGCCTAATTGGTGCAAGTGCTGATAAGCCGTGATCATTTCGGGATGAATCCAAACCCCACGTCCAGCTTGTGCGTGTACCTCAGCACAAGCTTGGATCACCCCGACAAAATCTTGATTGATGGTGACCTGCAAGTTCGTAGTGCGGATAAATCGGCGCATCGAGCGACTAACGTGGAGGGAGGTTGGACTAAACACACAGCGCGGATCCGGGCTCCACCACAACAAGGGGTCGTCCTCGCCAAACCACGGAAAGATACCTTGTTGGTAAGCTGCGATTAAACGAGCGGAGGCAAGGTCACCACCAATGGCGAGCAAGCCATTAGGATCAGCTAGAGCAAAACGTGGTGATGGAAACCAGATAGAATCGCTTGCAAGATGTGCAATCACGTTTTGCCCTAGTCGTCTTGAACTAAACTTAGGCTTTGGTTAAGCCATCTAAATAACGTTCTGCGTCCAGCGCCGCCATACAGCCCGTGCCTGCCGAGGTAATAGCTTGGCGATAAATATGATCCATCACATCACCGGCAGCAAAGACGCCAGGTACGCTGGTAGCAGTGGCATTACCGTGGGTACCCGATTGCACGCTGATGTAACCGTCTTGCATGTCTAACTGATCGGCAAAAATACCTGTGTTTGGCTGATGGCCGATGGCAATAAAGCAGCCCATAGCCTCAATCTCACTCAAGGCACCGGTTTGAGTGTCTTTTACGCGCACTCCAGTAACGCCCATATCATCACCTAGGACTTCGTCGAGGGTCTTATGTAAATGCAAGGTCACGTTACCGTTGGCTGCTTTTTCCATTAACCGATCGACCAAGATTTTCTCAGCACGGAAGCTATCGCGACGATGGATAACATGAACTTCGCTAGCAATGTTAGCAAGATACAAAGCTTCTTCAACGGCAGTATTACCACCACCAACAACGACAACTTTCTGATTACGATAGAAGAAACCATCGCAGGTTGCGCAAGCAGAAACACCTTTACCCATAAAAGCTTGTTCTGATTCTAGGCCTAGGTATTTAGCTGACGCGCCAGTAGCTACAATCACCGCATCGGCAGTGTATTCGCCGCTATCACCGAATAACTTGAGCGGCTTCGTAGAAAAATCAACGCTATTAATGGTGTCAAAAATGATTTCTGTATTAAATTTTTCCGCGTGCTGCTGCATCCGCACCATCAAATCAGGACCTGTTAAACCTTCAGGATCACCTGGCCAATTCTCTACTTCGGTGGTGGTGGTTAATTGTCCACCTTGTTGTAAACCTGTCACTAGCACTGGGTTTAAATTGGCTCGTGCTGCATAAACCGCAGCGGTATAACCGGCTGGGCCAGAACCCAAAATGAGAAGACGACAATGTTTGGCTGTAGCCATGAAAAATGTACTCCGTTATGCGTTCAAATTATTTCTTAGGTATATGGCCTGATTGTAGAGTTTGCAACCCTAAGAAACAAGAGACCCGCAGGGTTTTCACGCTGCGGGTCTTGGCTTAATAGGTTGACAAAAGGTGAAATTTAACCAGCAACCGCCTGTTGTGGGTCTAGGTATTCCAGCCCTAATTGCGCACCTAAATCGTCGTGAATCGCTTTATAGGTGATTTTACCTTGATGCATATTCAAACCGTTCAGCAGGTGTGGATCATTCGCTAATGCTTGCAGACCTTTATTAGCTAATGCCAAACCAAATGGCAAGGTAGCATTGTTCAGGGCAATGGTGGACGTACGAGCAACGCCACCTGGCATGTTAGCCACACAATAGTGAATCACATCTTCAACCACATAGGTTGGATCTTGATGGGTCGTTGCTTTAGAGGTTTCAAAACAGCCTCCTTGGTCGATTGCTACGTCGACAACCACTGAACCTGGCTTCATGTTTTTCAGGTGTTCACGGGTTAATAACTTAGGCGCTGCGGCTCCAGGAATAAGTACCGCACCAATCACTAAATCAGCTTCACGCGAGTAGGTGTCTACCGCATCAACCGTTGAGTAGATGGTTTTCACGCGGCCAGCAAAAATGTCGTCTAACTGACGTAACCGCGGTAATGAGCGATCTAGAATAGTAACGTCAGCACCCATGCCAACAGCCATTTTAGCTGCTTGAGTACCAACCACACCGCCGCCTAAGATCAGGACTTTTGCAGGAGCTACGCCAGGCACGCCGCCAAGCAGGGTGCCGCTGCCGCCATTGGCTTTTTCAAGGTGGTGTGCACCTGCTTGAATACTCATGCGGCCAGCTACTTCACTCATCGGAGCAAGCAAAGGTAAGCCACCGTTGCGATCGGTTACAGTTTCGTAAGCGATAGCAGTTACGCCAGCTTTTGCTAACAACTCAGTTTGTACTGGGTCTGGCGCTAAGTGTAAGTAGGTATAAATAATCTGCCCCTCACGCAATTGTTCACATTCATGTGGTTGCGGTTCTTTGACCTTGATAATCATTTCAGCCTTGGCAAAGATATCTTTTGGGTCAGCAACAATAGTGGCACCGGCTTGCTCGTAATCTTCGTTGGTAAAACCAATCGCTAAGCCGCCATTTTGCTCAACCATAACTTGATGGCCATGAGCAACATACTCGCGCACTGCAGCGGGGGTTAAGCCAATGCGGTATTCGTGGTTTTTAATCTCTTTTGGTACACCGATAAGCATGGAACAAGCCTCTTTGGTTGATTCTGTAAAACAATGGATAATGGCGGGCATTATAGTAGAAAGCAGGGGTGTGTTTCGTACTTTTTTTGACGCAGAAATTAGTGTATAAATAGCATTAATATGCGCTAAATAGAGAAAAACAATGTTTAGTCCGGAAGTTCCAATAGAAATCACGGTCGACCGTATCGATCGGCGGATTCTACGCATCTTGCAAGCTGAGGGGCGTATTAGTAACGTGCATTTAGCCCAGCGGGTGGGGCTTAGCCCAACGGCTTGCAGCGAGCGGGTGCGTAAACTTGAGCGAGAAGGCGTCATTGAAAGCTATCATGCTCGGATTAATCCCGCTAAATTAGGGGCTAACTTAATGGTATTTGTAGAAATTACCTTGAGTAGAACCTCATCTGATGCGTTTGCTGATTTCAGCGCTGAGGTGCAAAAAACACCGGAAATTCTAGAATGCCACTTGGTTGCCGGTGATTTTGATTTTCTGATTAAAGCACGAGTGCCAGATATGCCTTCTTATCGCAAGTTATTGGGCGAAACTATCTTAACCATGCCAGGGGTCAATGAGTCACGTACTTACGTGGTGATGGAAGAAGTTAAAGCTGATAATAAGGTCTTGATTAAAGGTTAACAAAAGAACCCTACTAAATAGCTGAATAACCCGCACAAGCACGCTACAATAGGGGATAAAATAATTATAACGCTAAGCGCAAGGATATCGATACCATGGCAAAACAGCAGCAACCGCGAGGTCTTAAATGAGCGGTGTACAACGCATGTTGGAAGTTGGCCTTATTTTATGTGGGGCCTTTGCGGTATTTTTGTTTCTGGCGTTAGCAAGCTTTCATCCGGCCGACCCTAGTTGGTCGCAAACGGGATTTGAAGGCACCATTCATAATCATGCCGGCGCCATTGGCGCATGGTTTGCCGACGCTTTGCTCTTTGCCTTGGGTTATGTTGCGTATTTAATCCCCTTTGCTCTGGCTGGTTTGGGCTATTTGATGTTTCGGCAACCCCACCGTTTACTAGAGCTAGACTATTTGGCGGTAGGATTGCGCCTGATTGGTTTAGTCCTGACGCTGATCGGTGCTTCAGCCTTAGCTTCCTTAAATTTTGCTAATATTTTTTCTTTTTCTGCCGGCGGGGTAGTGGGAAACGTTATTAGCCAATCGCTGTTACCCTATTTTAATTTGATCGGCACGACCTTATTACTGTTAACTTTTCTCTGTACCGGTTTGACCTTAGTTACCGGTGTTAGTTGGATTTGGTTAGCCGATAAGTTAGGTGAGTGGACCATTACTGCCGCATTATGGCTAGCCGCCCAAAGTCAGCGCGGCTGGGCTTGGGCGATGATGAAGTTACAAGGTCAAGCGCAACAGCGCAAGCAACAAGCGGCAGAGCGCCAAGCGGCGCAGCGCATCATTGATACAGAAGATAGCGATACCGAACATAGTGATACCGAAAATAGCAATGAGAGCGATGCTGCGCTTAATAAGAAAAGCGCTGGCACAGCTAACAAAGCAAACCGCCGAGCGATTGACTCTCCTGTTAGTGCGCGAGTAGAGCCAGAATTAGATGAAGCATTTGACTTGCCAAGTATTCAAGCCACCGATGATCTGAGCCGATTCCAACCACCGCGCGAGCCAGTACGGGTGAATTCTGACGCGACCTCTTTGAGTACTAGTAACGCTGTGCAACCAGAACCGGACACTGAGCTTGGGGCGAATACGGCAGTACCGTCAGCCGCGGATGATGATGCTAACGAACAACCAAATCAGGGCCCGATAGATCCATTACCATCGATTGAGTTATTAGACCGTCCTAATCGCACGGGTAACCCGTTAACACCAGCTGAATTACAGCAAATCAGTGAAACCGTTGAGGCTGTATTGCAAGACTTCGGAGTGGAAGTGAAGGTTGCGAATGTTCAACCTGGCCCTGTGATCACCCGGTTTGAGCTTGATTTAGCGCCTGGTGTCAAAGTGTCTAAGATTTCAAACTTAGATAAGGATATTGCGCGCTCACTTTCGGCTATTTCGGTTCGCGTTGTCGAAGTTATTCCAGGCAAATCCTACGTCGGTTTAGAGCTTCCTAATAAATCTCGAGAAACGGTATTTTTCAGTGAAGTGATAGCCTGTGATGCTTTCCAACAAAGCCAATCTCCGCTAACCATGGTGCTAGGTAAAGGTATTTCTGGTGCGCCGGTTGTAGTTGATTTAGCTAAGATGCCGCATTTATTGGTCGCGGGTACCACCGGCTCGGGTAAATCCGTTGGTGTGAATGTAATGATTTTGAGCTTGCTGTATAAGAGCTCACCTGATGATGTCCGCTTAATCATGATCGACCCAAAAATGTTGGAGCTGTCGGTGTACGAGGGGATTCCTCATTTACTTACCGAAGTGGTCACCGACATGAAAGATGCGGCCAATGCGTTGCGTTGGTGTGTGGGAGAAATGGAGCGCCGCTACAAACTGATGTCAGCCTTGGGCGTGCGTAACTTAAAAGGTTACAATCAAAAGGTGTTAGAGGCCATTGAAGCGGGCGAACCCTTGCGCGATCCCATCTGGAAACCAGGTGACTCGATGGACGAATTACCACCTTACTTAGAGAAATTACCAAGTATTGTGGTGGTGATTGATGAGTTTGCCGACATGATGATGATTGTTGGCAAAAAAGTAGAAGAGTTGATTGCTCGTATTGCACAAAAAGCGCGGGCAGCAGGAATTCATTTGATTCTTGCAACTCAGCGTCCGTCGGTAGACGTGATTACTGGGCTCATTAAAGCAAACATTCCTACGCGTATCGCCTTTCAGGTGCAGTCTAAAATCGATTCGCGCACCATTTTGGATCAGCCCGGTGCTGATCAGCTATTAGGGCAAGGGGATATGTTGTACTTACCGCCCGGCAGCGGAGTGCCAACGCGAGTTCACGGTGCCTTTGTGGATGACCATGAAGTACATGCGGTGGTCGCTGATTGGAAGAAACGCGGTAAACCTAATTACTTGGATGAAATTCTCAAGGGCGGCTTAGATGAAGACAACCTGTTGCCTGGCGAACAATTAGACATGGGTGATGAAGAAAGTGACCCTCTTTATGACGAAGCAGTCGCTTTTGTGACTGAAACACGTCGGGTATCCGTCTCTAGCGTGCAGCGCAAATTCAGAATTGGTTACAATCGGGCGGCACGAATTGTGGAACAAATGGAAGTAAGTGGGGTCGTTAGTAGTGCCGGCAACAATGGCCAGCGTGACGTTATTGCGCCGCGTGCTCCGCGCGATTAAGGCTTGTTAGCTAAACATTGCTATTGCTGGTCTCACTTAATAAGACAGAAGGTAAAAAATGACGTTTAAAACCCTAGTAGCTTACTCAGTTGGTATCTTTGCGTTAGCGCAGCAAGCGCTGCAGCCGGTTGCGGCCAACGATGCCGATCGTGATGCTCTGTTAGAGCGCCTAGCGCAAGTATCCACACTCGAAGCAGACTTTAGTCAGCAAGTTACCGATATGAACGGCGATTTGGTGCAGCAATTACATGGTCGCATGGCGCTCGCACGTCCTAATTATCTGTATTGGCAAACCGATGCTCCTGATGAAACCCTGATGGTCGCTGATGGCATCAATTTATGGTACTACAATCCCTTTGTTGAACAGGTTACTGTCTATCAACAAGCTGAAGCAGTGGAGCAAAGTCCGTTATTATTGTTGCTTGATGCTGATGCTACAGCTTGGGCAAATTATGACGTTAAAATGGCTGACAACAGTTTTGCGTTACAACCAAATGACCAAGCGCAGAGCCCGCAAAGTTTGCAGTTGGTGTTTGCCGGTGCGGATCTGAAGGCCCCACTGAGCCGAATCATTCTAGATGACGGGCAAGGCCAAATGAGTACCATTGAGCTAACCAACGTGAAGCTTAATGGTGCGGTCGCCAAGCAATTATTTACCTTTAAAGTGCCGGCTGGAGTAGATGTGGATGACCAACGCTAACCAGCGCTTGGCGTTCGACCCTGATTTTCGGCCATTAGCGGCACGGATGCGACCTCGGCGTTTGGCTGAGTACATCGGCCAAGAGCATTTGTTAGCGCCAGAAAAACCGCTCTATCAGGCGATCAGCAAGGGCCTGTTACACTCGATGATTTTGTGGGGGCCACCTGGTACCGGCAAAACCACCTTAGCTGAGCTGGTGGCAACCAGTGGCGCTGCCCAATTAGATAGAATCAGTGCCGTAACTGCTGGGGTGAAAGATATTCGCCAAGCCATAGAAACGGCCAAGCAGCGAGCTTTGCAACGGCAACAGCGCACGGTATTGTTTGTAGACGAAGTACATCGCTTTAATAAAAGCCAACAAGATGCCTTTTTACCTCACATAGAAGATGGCACCATCATTTTCGTGGGGGCCACCACTGAAAACCCGGCGTTCGAACTCAACAACGCGCTGCTGTCGCGGACCCGCATTTACCGATTGCAGAGTCTGGATGAAGAGGCTATTAAAAAAGTCATCATGCAGGCCTTAACCGATCCTGAACGCGGTTTGGGTGAACGCCACTTACGGCTCAGCGACGATGCGTTACAGTATTTATTGCATGCTGCGGCTGGGGATGCACGGCGTGCCCTGAATTACTTAGAAATTAGTGCCGATGCGACCACCGAGTCTGAACTGAGCTTAGCCTTAGTCAAGGAGGCTGTCGGTGGGCGGCAAGCAAGCTTTGATAAGCAGGGTGATGCTTATTATGAGTTGCTTTCAGCTTTGCATAAATCAGTTCGCGGCTCTTCTGCTGATGGCGCACTCTACTGGTATGCTAGGATTTTGCATGGCGGTGGCGACCCTTTGATCGTCGCACGACGTGTCCTTGCGATTGCCTCTGAAGACATCGGCAACGCCGACCCGCGTGCGCTACAGTTGGCTTTAAATGCTTGGGATACCTTTACCCGAGTAGGCCCAGCCGAGGGCGAGCGGGCGATTGCGCAAGCTTTGATTTATTGTGCCTTAGCGCCCAAGAGTAATGCTGTCTATCAAGCTTTTAACCAAGCCAAGCAACTGGCGGCAGATTATCCAGATTTAGCTGTACCTAAGCATTTAACCAATGCACCCACAGCGTTGCATAAAGCTGATGGCTACGGTGCAGATTATCGTTATGCCCATGACTATCCACAAGCGATTGTTCCAGGTGAACGTTATTTGCCTGCAGTACTTGCCAATCAACAGCTTTATCGCCCTAACGACCGCGGCTTAGAGCAGCAACTAAAAGCTAAACTAGAGTGGTTGCGTGAACAAGATCAACGTAGCAATTGGCGACGCAGTGATGTTGACTAACTGGGTTTGGGTAGGCTTAGGCGGCGCCATCGGTGCTATGGCTCGGTATGGGGTAGGGTTACTGTTGCCACATATCCTTGGTAAAACGTTCCCTTTCGCAACACTTACCGTTAACATATTGGGGTCATTCTTGTTGGCAATGCTGCTGGTGTGGCAACAACAGCAAAGCATTCATCAGTCTTGGTGGCTCTTTCTAGGAGTCGGGTTGCTCGGTGCTTTTACTACTTTTTCAACTTTCTCGGTAGAAGTTGTGCAGCTTGCCCAACAAGGCGAACTACTTAAAGCTGCGATTCATGCAGCTGCTAATTTTATTTGTTGTCTGGCGGCAGTGCTGATAGCGCTGTGGCTAAAACCTTATTATTTAAATATCTGGGATTAACATGTTAGACGCTAAGTTTTTTCGTAGTGAATTAGAGCAAACCGCAGCTAAATTGCTAGCCACCCGAAATTTTACCATGGATGTTGCTGGCTTAGCGCAATTAGAACAACGCCGTAAAGATTTACAAGTGCGTACTGAATCACTACAGGCTGAGCGCAACGCCAGTGCCAAAGCCGTGGGCCAAGCCAAAGCCAAAGGTGAAGATATTGCGCCTTTGTTAGCTGCGGTAGATGCGCTGGGTAAGGACTTAGATACGGCCAAGGCGGAGTTACAGCAAGTACAAGATGAACTGCACAGTATCATTGCTGGTATTCCTAATTTACCCGATGACTCGGTACCGTTAGGCGCTAATGAAGACGATAACCAAGAAGTGGCGCGCTGGGGTACACCACGCCAGTTTAACTTTGTTCCGAAAGACCATGTGGATGTTGCAGTAGGTTTACAGCAGGGGATGAATTTTGAACTTGGAGCCAAACTAGCCGGTGCACGGTTTGTGGTGTTACAAGGTCAGGTTGCCCGCTTACACCGCGCCTTAACCCAGTTCATGCTTGATTTACATACCAATGAGCATGGTTACCAAGAAACTTATGTGCCCTATCTGGTGAACCATGAAACCTTGTTTGGGACCGGACAATTGCCTAAATTTGGTGAAGACTTGTTTCATGTGCAAGGTGCTACCGAGAATCAAGTACCTTTGTCTCTGATTCCGACCGCAGAAGTTCCCTTAACCAATATGTGGCGCGATGAGATTGCCGACGAAGCTCAACTGCCGCTGCAATACGTGGCTCATACTCCTTGTTTTCGTAGCGAAGCAGGGTCTCATGGGCGTGATACACGTGGCTTAATCCGTCAGCATCAGTTTGATAAAGTTGAATTAGTGTGGTTGGTTGCACCAGAGCATTCGATGACAGCTTTAGAGCAGCTCACCGCGCACGCTGAAACCGTTCTACAACGCTTAGAACTGCCGTATCGTAAAGTGCTTTTGTGTACGGGCGATATGGGCTTTGGTGCGGCTAAAACTTACGATCTAGAAGTTTGGCTACCAACCCAAGAAAAATATCGTGAGATCAGTTCTTGCTCTAATATGCAAGATTTTCAAGCTCGCAGAATGCAAGCTCGGTTCCGTCGCAAAGGTGCGAAAAAGCCTGAGTTGATGCATACCTTAAATGGTTCAGGGTTAGCGGTAGGACGTACGTTGGTGGCCTTGTTAGAAAACTACCAGCAAGCTGATGGCTCGGTAGCTATTCCAGCAGCCTTGCAGCCTTATTTAGGTGGCGCTACCGAATTGCGCTAAAGGTGACGAGTGAGCTAGCTTAATAACAACGCCAGCGAGAGCATGAATCGCTGGCGTTGTTGTTTATGGCGAAGACTTAAATGCACTTGGCTGGTTTGGGTAAACCCGCAATTCGTGTGGCTTGTTTGGCTGGGCCTTTAGGAAATAACTTGTAAAGGTACATACTACTAGCCTTGTCCGCGCCTAAGCTCTTGCCTATGGCTTTAACCAGCACTCGCATCGCAGGGCTGGTATCGTATTGTTGGTAAAAATCACGGACAAAATGGACGACTTCCCAGTGGGCATCACTAAGCGCAATGCCTTCTAGCTCGGCAATATGCTCCGCTAAAGCGGGCGACCACTGGCTAAAATCAGCTAAATAGCCGTGTTGGTCGGTAGCATATTGCTGACCCTCTAATTCGAACATGGTTGCTCCCATAATATCACTGGCTGACATTCCAAGGTAAGTTCCACCCAACGTTGGTCACCAATCTGAATCACCGTGATAGGCAGCTCTAATTCAGCTAACTCAGGCTGCTGTTGGCGCAGTAGTTGAATTTCTGTATGCAGCGCTAATGCCCTTGCCGGGAGCTCATCAATGCGCTCAGGGTGGTACCAGACCTCAAGTAAGGCAAGTTCCGATAAGATGACTTGGCTTGCTGCAGTTAGCCACTGCTGACACCAAGCTGCATCAGGCCAAGTGCGCAAAACCCATAAGGGATTGCTCGCAGCCTGAGTATCGATTGCCTCGGATAAGCCCTCAATAGCGTAGGACATGTTGAAACTCCTCTAAGCGAGCGCTCCATAGCTCGTCATCTATCACTTCTACCGTAGCTATCCAGTTGCTGTCGGGGCCACCGGCAGCTAGGTACTCACTGGCTTGAATCCATACGTTAGGACAGTCAAACAGCTCTAATAACGCATATCTCTTATGCAGCGATTGGCCATGACGTTGTTGATCTTGGTTACTCAACCATGCCTGCACCGCGGCGCCAGTTAAGATAAGTTGTGGATTAAGATCTAAACTAGCTAACGCCAACAGCATATCTTGACCATGCCAGATGGCAGGGTGGTTGATTGGACTCGTTTGAATAATAGCGAAACTCACAAGCAACCTCAGCTTAAAATTGAACGACTTTGTCGGCGGCGGCTACCGCCGTGGCAAATTCTGTTAAACCACCGTTACTGTACCCCTCAGCAAGTTGCTCGAGCTGATACTCGGTAGCAGCTACGGTATGGCAAAGCACCAAGGGAATGTGATGTTGTTGTGCAAATGCCTGCCATTGGGTGGCAATACTTTGCTCGGCGGCAGCTGCTTGCCCATGCAATACCGCACTTTGGTAAAAGAACACTTGGTTAATACGATGGCCAGCAGTCACGGCAGCCTGAGCAAAGCGTAAAGCTAGTAAACTACGATAATGAGCTGGTTGAGCGGCATTCGGGGAAGTATGTAAGGCTAAAACAAATTGGGCCATAGCAAGAGCTTCAAATTGAGAAGCAGGGGCGGGAGCCCCTGCTAGATAACAGATAACTTATTCGTCACCGCCGGCAAACGCCATTAATAACTGAATCAAGCTTAAGAAAATATTATAAATAGACACGAATAGGGTAACTGTAGCTAATACATAGTTACGCTCACCACCGTGAATAATGGCACTGGTTTGCATCAAAATGGCACCAGCTGAGAACAGAATAAACAGCGCTGACAAAGCTAAACTTAGCGCTGGCATGTTCAGGAAGATATTTGCGATCATCATCACCACCAAGGCCACAAAACCGGCAACCATCATGCCACCTAAGAAAGACATGTCTTTCTTCGTGGTTAATACATAAGCTGATAGGGCAAAAAAGATTAACGCGGTGCCACCCATGGCAGTCATGATAATCTCATTACCTTGCGGCCCAATGGCACTAATCATACCTAGTAACGGCCCAATGGTGTAACCCATGAAGCCGGTTAAGGCAAACACTAATACCAGCCCCATAGCACTGTTAGCCGTTTTGTGGATAGCAAAGAGCAAACCATAAAAACCGACAAGGGTAATAATAAAGTGCATCGGTGCTGCATTAGTAGCAATAGCTACGAACGCCATTAAAGCACTAAAGCCTAAGGTCATGCCCAACAACATATAGGTGTTGCGTAAAACCTTATTTGTTTGTAACACCGACTCTGATTGATGAGTGGTTGATAGGTGAGCTTGGTTACTCATGGATATCTCCGTGTTGTTGTTACTGCAAATTAAAACTGCAACCAGTGTACCTTATATATGGGGGCACTTAGCAATGATTTCAGCACTTTTATTGGCTTATTGTATAAAATGACAGCAAACGAACCAAATGATTCAAATTTTTGCTTTACAAGCGCGTTTTAGCTCTTTATCATTCGCTTCGTCTTGAGGCGCACAGCCACAGACACCGGAGAGATGGCAGAGCTCGGTTTAATGCACCTGACTTGAAATCAGGCGTGGGTTTGCGCCCACCGGGGGTTCGAATCCCTCTCTCTCCGCCACATTCTAGAAAAAGCCCGCTACTTAAGCGGGCTTTTTTTTGCCCGTTTTTCGTCACGGCTGCTGCTGGCCATATGGTCTTACCTGTGTATAATCTCAAGGTATTAGTTCAGTATTATTCATACGTATCCTAACGGCTTATAGCTCAATTTTTGCTGTGGCTAGGTGAATAGTGACTGGTTTCTGTTGAAGCAAAGAGTAATGGCACAAGGAAACTTACCATGCAGTTTAGTGAGACATTAGCGCAAATAAGCGCTGCCGCAGAGCAAACGATTGAGCTGCCTGAGGGCTGGGGGCAAGGACGCGCGTTATTTGGTGGGCTTACTGCCGCTATTGCTTGGCAACATGCTCACCTTGGTGCCAATTCTGAACAACACCTACGGGCACTAACTGTCTCTTTCGTAGCCCCAGTGCAACCAGGCACAGCAACATTAAAACGGCGAATTTTACGAGAAGGCAAAAATGTGACGCAAATCGCCGTTGAAATCGTGCAGGCTGATGACGTGGTGTTAGCCGCTTTAGCAAGTTATGGCCGATCACGGCCATCCCGCGTGCGAGTGGTAGATTTGCCCAGCGCCCATGTGCCGCCACGAGAGCAAGGCCCAGCTTTTCCGCCAATCGACATACTGCCAGAGTTTACTAGTCACTTTGATTACCGTGTGAGTTTGGGTGGCTTACCTTTTACCGGCAATGCTAGTCGCGAGTTTGGTGGCTGGATGCGTTTTCGTGCAGAACAACAACCGATGTCGATAGGCCTGCTCTTAGGTATGGTTGATGCTTGGCCGCCAGCCGTATTGCCGCATTTAACCGCTCCAGCACCTGCCAGTTCTCTTACCTGGACGATTGAGTTCCCAGAGCCGTTAGATAACCAATTGAGTAGTCATGATTGGTGGCAGTATGCTGCCTATATTGATTACGCCAATGAGGGGTATGGTCATACTCATGCACATATTTGGGATGCCGCTGGTAACCTAGTTGCCATTAGCCGTCAGACTGTGACGGTCTTTGGTTAAGGTTTAAACAGGCTGATTTAACTCAAAAAAACCTTATTTATGTCATTTGAAACAAGGTGTTTTTAAAAAGACTAAAAACGCCTTGTTAATTTCCTAATAGCTAATTAAATCAATAATTTTTGCTTGCAATTTATGCCGATATAGCGCAAATCTAAGCCACCTGAAATGGTTTCAGGACTCGTGGAAAACTAAACAAAGGAATGTGGCTCATGGCTGATTTCATTATAGCTGTATCGAGTGATTTAGTGCGTGCAGGAATGTACGCCACGTTAAGCTCGAATAAAAAATACCGAGTTGTTGCAAGCGTCAAGAATATGAATGAATTACGGGAAGAAGCAAAAAACAACCCGTATGCCACGGTTATTCTTAGTAGTCAGCTTGTAGGTGATGGGACAATTGAAAGTTGGCGTCGGTTACATAGACGATATAATGATTTGCAGCTGCTCTTATGGGCGCGATCATTTCAAGATGTGCTGGATTATCAGTGCAATCTTTCTCGAGTAGACGGTTATTTGTTAGATCATGCAAACTATGAAGAGTTTGATGCGGCTTGTTATTCTTTAAGTCGTGGGCAAATGTTTGTGGCCAGCGCAGTAGCGGAATACTTTGCTAAGAATCCGCGGCGGCAAGAGCAGGTGCGAATGATAAACTCCTTAAGTGAGCGTGAATTACAAGTGACACAGATGTTAGGCCGAGGTATTCGCGTCGTCGAAATAGCCAAGCATTTAAATATCAGTAGTAAAACAGTAAATACCTTTCGCTATCGTATCTTCCAAAAACTTGGTGTCGCCGGAGATGTAGAATTAACTCATCTTGCGATACAATCGGGACTTGTTGACCTAGAACCTACATAAAACAGCATGACCGAAAAGCAGTTATTTGATGCAAAAGCATTTATTCAACACCTGACTCATCAACCTGGCGTGTACCGCATGTATGATGACGAAGGTGTTGTTATTTATGTGGGCAAAGCCAAAGACCTGAAAAAGCGCGTGAGTAGTTATTTTCGCGCTACGGTAGATAGGCCCAAAACCCAAACCTTGGTCCGTCATATTGCGGCGATGGATGTCACAGTTACCAATACTGAGGCTGAAGCCCTAATTCTTGAAAATAATTTCATTAAAAAGTACCGCCCGCGCTATAACGTCTTATTACGAGACGATAAGTCTTATCCATACATTCTTGTCAGCCAACACCAGCATCCACGTTTAGCTTTTCATCGGGGCACGCGCCGCGAAAAAGCTGAGTATTTTGGCCCATTCCCCAATGGCGTAGCCGTGCGTGAAAGCTTACGCTTGTTACAAAAGCTGTTTCCGGTGCGGCAATGTGAGGATTCCTACTATCGCGCCCGCAGCCGTCCGTGTTTGCAGTATCAGCTTAAACGTTGCTTGGCTCCTTGCGTTAAAGGCTACTGCAGTGATGAGGAATACCAAGAGCAAGTAGACTTAGCGAAGTCGTTTTTACAGGGGAAGAACCAACAAGTGATCGATCAGTTGGTGGTGAAAATGGAACAAGCCAGTACGCAACTGGAGTTTGAACGAGCAGCGCGTTTTCGTGATCAAATTGGGGCCTTGCGCAAGGTACAAGAACGCAACGCCGTTACCGGTAATCAGCAGGAACTGGATGTGATTGGCTTTGCTCGCCGTGGTGGTATTGCTGCCATCCATCTGCTATTTATTCGTGAAGGAGCAGTGCAGGGCAGTCGTAGCTATTTTCCGAAACTACCTAGTGACACCAGTGATAACGAAGTGTTGTTAGCCTTTTTGCTGCAATTTTATCTGAATGACCAAGTAGGTCGACGCTTACCGCGAGAAATTATTCTACCGGCCGACAATGCCGCTTTGTTGCTTGACCCCGAACACGATTTGCAAGTACTTGAACAAGCCTTAGCGCAACAAGTACGGATGACGCATAACGTGCGAGGCGAACGGAAACAGTATCAAGTGTTAGCGCAAAAGAATGCGCTCAACGCGCTTGAATCTAAATTAAACCAAGCCTCAACCATGAGTATGCGTTTGCAGCAGTTAGAACAAGTACTGGATGTCGCTGAGCCGATTCAACGGATGGAATGCTTTGATATCAGCCATACTATGGGCCAAGAAACAGTGGCTAGCTGTGTCGTTTTTGATCGCCAAGGCCCGAAAAAGAGTGATTATCGCCGCTTCAACATCAAAGGCATCACGCCTGGTGATGATTATGCAGCGATGGCGCAAGCGCTACAGCGCCGTTTTGATGCAGCCCTGAAGAGTCCAGAGGGCTTGGCGGCGTTACCTGATATTTTGTTTATTGACGGTGGTAAAGGGCAGTTATCACAAGCAGAAGCTTATTTTGAACAATGGGCCGCACCAAAACATATAGATGCGCCGTTGTTAATTGGCGTCGCCAAAGGCGAATCACGCAAACCTGGCTTAGAAACCTTGATCCTCGCTGGTAGCCATCAAACCATACCTTTAGCTGGCGATGCTCCTGCTTTACATTTGGTGCAGCATATTCGCGATGAATCCCATCGTTTTGCCATTACCGGGCACCGGCAACGGCGAGCAAAAGTAAAACGCTCATCCAAGCTGGAGGATATTCCTGGTATTGGCGCCAAGAGAAGGCAGAAATTATTGCAAAATCTCGGTGGATTACAGGAAGTAAAACAGGCTAGTATTGACCAACTTAGCGCAGTGCCCGGAATTAGCCGAGAAATCGCTGAAACCATCTATCATGCATTTCGGGACGAATAGAGGATAAATTTTAAAGATGTGGAATATTCCTAATCTGCTTACCAGCTTTCGCATTGTTTTAATTCCGGTATTTTTAATTATTTACTATATTCCCGGGCCTGAATCTCATTTTTGGGCAGCGTTTGTCTTTGCTATTGCCGGGATTACCGATGCTTTAGATGGTTGGGTGGCACGCAAATTTAATCAATTTACTAAGTTTGGCGCCTTTTTAGATCCGGTTGCCGATAAAGTTATGGTGACAGCTTCGTTAATTGTCGTAGTAGAGAACTACGCCGTTTGGTGGATCAGTATTCCGGCATTGGCGATTGTAAGTCGTGAATTGGTCGTTTCGGCGCTACGCGAATGGATGGCGCAAATAGGGCGGCAAGAACAAGTTAAAGTCTCTAATTTGGGAAAATTAAAAACAATTGCACAAATGGTGGCAATTGGAGGTTTAATTTGGGAGGCAAATAGTTTTATAATTGGCACCGCAACCTTGCTGTTATACATAGCCTTTGTGTTAACTCTGTGGTCAATGTGGGAATATTTGCGGGCTGCTTGGTCAGATTTAAGCCAAGTGGATTAAAAAAAAAGCAAACGAACCAAATGATTGAAAAAAAGCGTTGACGTTAACGAAATAGCCAGTAGAATGCGCAAGCACTGGATGCGGGAATAGCTCAGTGGTAGAGCACAACCTTGCCAAGGTTGGGGTCGCGAGTTCGAATCTCGTTTCCCGCTCCAAATTCGGTTGGCGGGTTGGCAGAATGGCTATGCAGCGGATTGCAAATCCGTGGATCTCGGTTCGACTCCGGGACCCGCCTCCATCTCGAAGACCTTAGGTAGTACCTCGGAATTACAATGTATGCCCGGGTGGTGAAATTGGTAGACACAAGGGATTTAAAATCCCTCGCTGGTAACAGCGTGCCGGTTCAAGTCCGGCCCCGGGCACCACTTCTTTTTTTGAAATATATCTTGTTTATTGATCCAATCGACCTTATCTTAAGTTAAGACGCAGTTTGTCCAACTTAGGAACCCCATGGTCGCCATTCGATTACTCAGTTTAGCCCTCATCGTGAGCTTGCTCTGGTTTGCGCCACATGCGCAAGTACAGACCGCTGACGGCTATCAACTTGAGTCTCAGGCCATTGCTAGCCATGTTAATTCGACCAGTGTTCATCAAGAGCTGCTGTCGTTAGACGAGCCCGACCCGGCGTTACCGAACGTTATTCGGCCAACCCTGGTCCCGACTGGGGCAGTTCAACTTACCCCTGTCATTGTTACTACCTACCAAAAAACCTACCAAACCTATAAAGCCAGAGCTCCGCCCGTTGTTGGTTGACTTTTTATTCGCACCATAAAAACATTCAATTCAATAAGTGCTGTTATCAGCAACGAGGTTAGTTATGGCAGATTTTCATGCATTACGCTGGGCTACAGCCACCAGCGCGACATTTTTACCAGCCGCAGTTTACGCAGCGCCGGCGGTGCTAGATTGGCATCAGCCAGCAACGGCTGTGGTTGAGCAGTGGCAAGCGCCATCGGTGTTACGAATTAACGAGTCTTTGTTGTTACCCGAAGCTGAAGCTTTGTTGAGCAAGCAGGCATCGCGGTATGCAGTAGTGCTAGGTACCGATAACCAGGTGAGTGGTATTATCATGAGCAGCGATTTGCGTAGCAGGCAAACCCTAGCTATTGCAAACTTATTACAGTTGCCTTGGCACGAATTACAAGTAGGCTATGTGATGCAACCAGCTGACTTGTTGCCCGTGATTCAGCCGCAAGATTTAGCCAGCGCACGCATCGGCGATCTAGCTGCCACGATGCAAGCATCAGGACGCGATGTACTGTGGGTCGGTGATGCCGACGCCCAGACTTTTTCTGGAGTGATTACCTCGCTGCACATCATGGCGGCGACGGGAGAATCGGTAAGGCTGTATCCACAAGTAAATACCTTTGCTGATGTTTTTCAAGCTCTGCACCACAAACGAGCGAAATATCCGGTCTAGTTGAGTAAAAAGCCCTCGCTAAATACGAGGGCTTTTTATATGGTTATAGCATCTTCTACGAACGCATTAGGTGAACTATGTTATTAACCCTGCAAACGGTGACGCCAGCCACGACTGAAACAACCTATAACGGCCTCGACACGCTGTTAATGATAGCCCAATGGCTGGTAGCCGGATTTGTCCTGGTGCTTATATTAGGCGCGTTGTGGTTACTCGTTCTCTACATTATTGATAAGACCCAAACCAGACACACCATTCGCAGAAATTTCCCGGTTATTGGCAGGTTTCGCTACCTGTTTGAACACTTAGGTGAATTCTTTCGCCAGTATTTTTATGCCATGGATAGAGAAGAAATGCCGTTTAATCGAGCCCAACGTAGCTGGGTTTATCGAGCCGCTAAAAATGCTGATAGAACGCTCGCCTTTGGCTCTACCCGAGACTTAACCAAGCAGAGCACCATCATTTTTGCCAATAGTGCCTACCCGCGGCAGCAAGAAGAGAAAACACAGCCCATGGCGGTGACTATTGGCGCAGAATGCCCTCATCCTTACTCGCCAACCAGCTATTTTCATATTTCAGGGATGAGCTATGGGGCGCTATCACCGGTTGCGGTTACGGCGTTATCAAAAGGTGCCAAATTAGCAGGCTGCTGGATTAATACCGGTGAAGGAGGGCTGAGCCCTTATCACTTAGTTGGCGGAGCCGATGTAGTATTTCAGATAGGTACCGCAAAATATGGCGTTCGCACTGAGCAAGGAGAATTGTGTAAGCAACGTCTCAAGCAGATTGCCGACCATGACCTAGTTAAAATGTTTGAGATTAAGCTCAGCCAAGGCGCTAAACCTGGTAAAGGTGGTATTTTGCCGGGGGTTAAGGTCAATCAAGAAATTGCAGACATCCGCGGTATTCCTGTTGGCCAAGATTCAATTAGTCCCAATCGTCATCCTGAAATTAGTAATAACGAAGAATTACTGGACTTTATCGCGCGCGTTCGTGACATCACCGGTAAGCCAACGGGGATTAAGTTTGTGATGGGCGACCCGACTTGGATCGATGAATTGATTGCCGCTATTCATGCCCGCGGAGCAGCCTCTGCACCTGACTTTATTACGCTTGACAGTGCTGATGGCGGTACTGGTTCTGCACCACAACCTTTGATGGACTATGTCGGATTAAAACTCTCTGAAAGTTTACCGATTTTAGTTGATAAGTTAATGGCAGCAGGGCTCAAAGATCGGATTAAAGTGGTCGCTTCTGGAAAAATGATCACGCCCGCCGATGTTGCTTGGGCGCTTGCCATTGGTGCGGATTTTATTGTCTCAGCTCGCGGCTTTATGTTTTCGCTGGGTTGTATTCAAGCGATGCAGTGCAATAAAAATACCTGTCCGACCGGCATCACCACTCACAATAAGAGCTTGCAGAAGGGCCTAGATCCAACCGATAAAAGCGTCCGAGTTGCGAATTACCACAAATACCTTGAATACGGCGTGAATATCATTGCGCACTCTTGTGGTGTTGCTGACCCTCGAGAACTCACTCGGCGCCATGCGCGTGTTGTTACCCACACCGGCGATAGTATTAGCTTGGCACAGCGTTACCCACCCACTCAAGGTTAGGGTTAACCTTTGTGTAATCGGCTTTGGAGCCACTTAGTAAAGGCAATCACAGCGACCGGCTGGCGTTGACGTTGTTTCACCGCCAGTTGGATAGCATCAGGTAATTGCACGCTTAGTTCCGGCGCTTGGCTAAACTCCTGCAACTGGGGATGTTGCAAATACAAGCTATCTAGTAGGGTTACTTGATCACTACCAGCCATTAAATCAATAGCGATGTTACTGTTTCCTACGGGGCGCAACTGCAGTTGTTTGGTTAAAGCGGGTTGTTGGCGCTTAAATAGCGCCCAATAAGGCGCATTTACATCAATATGCCATAACCGTGAGGCCCAAGCGGTGCTACTGTCGATGGCACTTACAGCGCGATAAGTAGGTTGATACAGGGCCTGTTGTTGAATGGTCTTATCTTTTAACGGCCCGTAATGAATGGCTAGATCTAATGACTCATGTTGTAACTCGGCAATAACATGAGCTCTACTGCCAGGTTCCGGAAACAAGGGGATGGTAGTAAAATGCAGTTGCACGTGGGGATAGAGGCTATAAAACTCAGCTAGTCGGGCTGATAACCACCACCGCAGAAAGCTCTCTGGCACGGCAAGTTTTAGGGTCGTATGCTCGGTATAGCTTAAGTTACGGGCGCGCTCAATGATGCGGTCAAGCTCATTAAATAGCTGGCTAACATCCGCTGCAATAGCTTGCCCGGCGGCAGTTAGCGCATGCACGCGATTATCACGTTGAAACAAACGCGTGCCAAGCTGCTCTTCCAGTGCCTGTATCTGTCGAGTTATATTGGATTGAGAAACATTAAGTTGCTGCGCTGCATGCTTGAATGATGGAGCCGTGGCTGCCACCGCAAATACACGTAACGCATTGAGAGAAGGCTGTTTTTGCGATTTCATAAGCATGCCAGAGTGATTATTTAATTAACTAAAAGTAAATCAGAATGAATCAAATAGCAATCTATTGGAATGAGTTTTTGCTTATTGCAGTGTTACATTTTCTGGCGGTAGCTAGCCCAGGGCCTGATTTTGCAGTCGTCACTCGCTACAGTATTAGTTTTGGTGGCCGTATTGGTCGTTGGGTCGCCGTCGGTATTGGTACCGGCATCTTGCTGCATATTGCCTATTCAGTGTTAGGTGTAGCGTTATTAATTCATCGATACCAATGGCTGTACGCAACCTTATTGTGGGTGGGTGCCATTTATTTAGGTTGGTTAGGATGGCAAGCATTACAAGCTAAACCTCGCGGCGCTATGCCAAGTACCGAAGAGTTTACCAGTAGGGCCAGCCAAGTCAGTGCAAGCAAAGCTTTTCGGGTAGGTTTTTTAACCAATGGCTTAAATGTAAAAGCCACGCTGTTTTTCTTAGCGTTATTCTCGACCGTGATCGACCCAGCCACACCAACTTGGGTAAAAATCGGGTACGGCGGTTATATGGCCATAGCTACTGGTTTATGGTTTATGGCGTTAGCCACCGCGATTACTTGGGGGCCTTTCTACCGCAAGCTTTGGCGATACAGCCATTGGCTCGATAGGCTCATGGGCTTAGCGCTAGTATTATTGAGCCTGAAGCTAATTTGGGATTGGTGGCAGCTTTAATTTGCACTATTTTTATAAGGCTTAACAGCCAGCTATGATATCATTGCGAGTAACCAAATTATTCCTTACTAAGCTTAGTAGCATGGCGTTTTTCGCCTAACTTAAGCTCACTATTTTTAAGAGTTGATGTCTATATGCAGTTATTTGTAAACGATCTGACCGTGATTGATTTTTCTTACCTGTGCCCAGAGCGGGGAATGGTGGGAGAAAGTTGGATTGTTGATATTATTCTAGATGGCTCGCTTAACGAGCAATCCATGGTATTAGATTTTGGACGGGTAAAGAAACAGATTAAACGCATTATAGATGGTGCCGTTGATCATAAGTTAGCTGTGCCTGCTGAGCATCCGTTTACCCGAGTGCATCATCACGCCGATGGTAATAGTTATTGGGTTGATTTTCTGCGCCCGCAACAAGCTTCTATTCATTTGTTTTGTCCCGCTGATGCTTTTGCTTTCATTGACGCAGAAGCTGTTACCATGGCCACTGTTACCGATTATTTACGCGCAGTGATTAAGCGTGAATTACCCGATAATGTGCAAGGTTTAGAATTATTGCTGAGACCAGAACAAATCGAAGGGGCGTTTTATCATTACACCCACGGGTTAAAAAAGCATGACGGCAATTGCCAAAGGATTGCTCATGGCCACCGCTCGCGGCTCTTTATTGCCCTTGATGGCAACCGTGATGAAGCGCTAGAACAGCAATGGGCAGCCAAATGGCAAGATATCTACTTAGGCTCGACTGAAGATGTGGTTGAGCTTGCGCAGTTACAGTTATCACCAAGCGCTACGGACGTGACTCCAGCTTCCCATATCGGCTACAGTTATACGGCTGATCAAGGGCTGTTTGAACTCGTCGTGCCGGTAGCGGAAAATTATCTGATCCCAACGGATTCGACGGTCGAGTGTATTGCCACCTATTTAGCCCAAGCGGTAAAACAGCAACATCCCGATTGTGCAGTTAAAGTGACTGGATTCGAAGGGGTTGGCAAAGGAGCAATTGGTTATGCCTAAGTTTGGTGGGCAGCCGCTGTTACTGGCGTTAGCGACGCTAGGTTCCATGTTCGCTTTGGTAGCAACGCAGCCGGTTGCTGCGAGCTCGACAAACCCAGCCGAGCTCAACAGCAGTCATGCGGTGTTGGCGATCAACGACAGTAATAAAGGACAAGCCAGCAGCAAGGGCATTCAACTACGCGGAGCCCTTCGCTCGGGTGGTCTCATCATAGGCAAAACTCAGCCGACTAGTCAGGTCTGGTTAAATCAACAAGCGCTAAGTGTCAGTAACAGTGGCCATGTGGTGTTTGGTTTTGGTCGTGATACAAACGGCTCTCAAACCCTTACCGTACAACATGCTAACGGTGAGCAGCATGTCTTAGAATTACAGATAAGCGGGCGCGATTATGCTATCGATCGCGTTGATGGCGTTCCCCAACGCACAGTAACTCCTAACCCAGAGCAGCAACAGCGTACTCGTAAAGAAGCCGAGAAAGTCTGGTTGGCACGTACCGTAAACAGTACCCGTGAAGATTATTTGCAGCCGCTGATAATGCCAGCACAGGGGCGTATTAGTGGTGTTTACGGTAGTCAGCGAATTTTTAACGGAACGCCACGCAACCCGCATTATGGGTTGGATATTGCAGCTCCCACCGGCACCCCGGTGCAAGCGCCTTGGTCAGGCAAAGTGGTGTTAGCTGAGCCCGATTTATTTTATTCTGGCGGTACCCTGATTATTGATCACGGATTTGGCATCACCAGTACTTACATTCATCTCAATCAATTGCATGTCAAAGTGGGTGACAGCATCGAGCAGGGCCAGCATATCGCTGATATTGGTGCCACCGGCCGGGTTACTGGCCCTCACCTCGATTGGCGAATTAACTGGGGCCATGAGCGTTTAGATCCAGCCCTGGCCCTCGAGCATTTTCAAGCAGAGTGATAAGTTAACCCGCGTTTTTCAGCATAACCAACCCTGCAATAACTGCGGGTTGGTTACCTTGAGTACCTTGTTGTGTTGCAATGGCGCTTGCCAAGTTAATTCAGTACTGAATAACTCATCGCGCCGAAAAGCATGCACCGTTACTGTCTGTCCTGGTTGGTAGCGCTCGAACATCTCTTTTAGGGTGGCATCCGTGACCTGCAAATTATCTATCGCAATAACCCTGTCTAAGGCACTTAAACCTGCTTGCTGAGCAGCCTCGTGCTCATACACGGTTTGCAATTCTAAGCCGGCGCCAGTGGCTTTGTATTTGGCGCCTAAAGACACCGAGTGCGTTGGCGTAACGGCCTTACCGACCACACTATTGTCATCGGCACTGGCGGCTGTAAGCAGGCTCACGCCAAACTCCGCCAATAATTCGGCTAGAGGTAGTTCGCTGGTGCCATACACAGCAGCATCGATAAACCCCGCCAACTGAATGGCGTACTGCTGATTTACAAAATCAACAAAGGTTGTTTCTTCTGTACCTAGTGAGGTGGCCCCATAGGCTTGCCAAAAATCCTTCAGCACCAAGCCTAGGTTAAGTTGATGTTGGCTAGCTAAGCGGATCTTAAGATCCAGGCATAAGGCTATTAATGCCCCTTTAGCATAGTAGCTGACGATGCTATTGGGCGAGTTCTCATCTTGTTTGTAAAACTTAGTCCAAGCATAAAAACTGGACTCTGCAACCGACTGTTTGGTCACTCCGGCAGCACGATAAACACGTGCAATGGTGTCACCTAGTAGAGTGAGATAAGTCGCTTGATCGATTAAACCTGCTTGGTGCAAAACATAGTCGTCATAATACGAAGTGATCCCTTCGTAGAACCAAAGCTGCTTAGTGTATTGCTCTTGCTGCAATTGATAAGGCAGAAATTCGCGCGGCTTCAGGGTTTTTACGTTCCAGCTATGAAAGTATTCATGGCTGCATAAACTTAAAAAGGTGCGGTAATCGTTATCAATTACAGCTTTGTTGGGTTTGGCTAAGTCTTTACGGCTGCAGAGCAGGGCGGTGGAGTTACTGTGCTCGAGGCCGCCAAAACCTTTCCCGACCACCATGGTTAAAAAGAGGTACTGTTGGAACGGCGGTTGATGGCCAAACATGGCGATTTGATATTCACAGATTGCGGCTAAATCTGCGCAAATACGTTCACTATCGGCGAATTCACGCCCGGCCAAGACGAGTGCATGCTTCACGCCGCCGGCGATAAATTCATGAATATTAAGCGGCCCCATCAACACCGGATAGTCTATCAGTGCCTGATAATTTTCGGCGCGAAATTCACCCGCAGCAAAATGGCTACCAGACAGGCGTGGCATACCGGTTGCAAGACGCCAACCCGCAGGCACAGATACTGCCACCTGGCAGGGCTCTTCGGACAGTTCGACCACTTCTAGGCATAAACTTGAGTGATTGTAGAACCCAAAAAATTGGTCTAGGTAAGCACTGCGAACGGATAAATCAAAAGCATAGACCTGATATTCAACGGTTACCGTGCCAGCTTGTTGCGGAAAAATACGCCAGCTTTGTTTATCCACTAAGTCGATGGCAACGGCGTGACCGGACTGATGCGCAGTCACTTTACTTAGATTGCGGGCAAAGTCGCGAATCATGTAGCTGCCAGGTATCCATGCCGGTAGACGCAAGGTTAGGGCGCCCGGGCCAGTGACAGGAATATCTAGCGCCACTCGAAATTGATGAGCGGCGGCATTATCTACACAAATTCGGTACTGCAACATACACACCTCATGAATTGCCAACAATAGCAGGGCCAACGCCTAGCCAACTATGAATGACGTTATAGTAACACGAGGGATAGGCGCTATATAGCTCTCGCAGTGCGATAAATAGCACCGCTTTATCTTGCTAAATAGGTATAATTGAGGCAATGACATACAGTGATAGGGGCGTTATGAACCAGACTTGGAAATCGCTACTTGAAGATCGTAATCGCTTTTTCTGGGTGCTACAAGCAGCCGGTTGGAGTGGTTATGCTTTAGTGCATTATATTGGCTCGTTAATGCATGAAATGCGCGACATATACGTCCTGATTTTATTATTAGGTGCTTACGCGGGGTTTCTGATTACGGTTCCGTTACGTTATTTGTACCGACGTATTTGGGATGCTACGCCCTGGCTATTGATCGTGGTGGTGCTAGCTGCTTCCTATGTTTCAGCGGCTTTGTGGGCCGTCATTGATAACGCGACTTACTGGGAAATCTATAAGTTTGGTTTTAGGCCTGATAGCCCTTGGTTTTACTTTAAAAATACCATCGCTAAATTTTACATTATGTTGAGTTGGAGCGGCCTGTATTTTGGCATCAAGTATTACCAAATGCTGCAAGAAGAAAAACAAAAGGCGTTATTAGCCACTTCAATGGCGCACCAAGCGCAGTTAAAGATGTTGCGCTACCAATTAAATCCGCATTTTTTGTTTAATACTTTAAACGCTATCTCCACGCTCATTTTGGTGAAAGAGAATGAGCTAGCTAACCGGATGATGTCAAAGCTAAGTTTGTTTCTTCGGTTTAGCTTAGATAACGAACCCATTAAGAAAATACCACTCGAGCGCGAAATTGAGGCTTTGATGCTGTATTTGGATATTGAGAAGGTGCGTTTTGATGAGCGTCTAAAAGTATCCTTAGACATTGATGACGAAGTTAAACAGGCGCTGGTGCCTAGTTTAATGTTACAACCTTTAATTGAGAATTCGATTAAATACGCCATTGCCAAAATGGAAGATGGCGGTGAAATTATCGTTAAGGCGCAAAGGTTTAGCGAAGATTTACTGATTAGCGTCGCAGATAACGGACCGGGAAGTAAAAAGCCCATTAAAGACATGATGAAACAAGGCGGGGTGGGGTTAGTCAACACCCGTGAACGCTTACAGGCCTTGTATGGAAAGAATTACTCCTTTACATTAGCAGAGAATAAGCCGCAGGGCTTACGCGTAGAAATTCGTATTCCATTTGAGCAGGTTGAATCATGACGCAAAAAATCCGCACCTTGGTAGTTGATGACGAGTCGTTGGCCCGCCGCGGGCTGGTGGTGCGATTACAGGCCTTTGACCAGATTGAATTGTTAGCCGAGTGCCAAAGTGCACGGCAAGCGCTGGCCATGATTGGCGAAGAACAACCTGACTTGGTGTTTTTAGATATTCAAATGCCGAGTATGAATGGCTTTGAGTTATTGCGTGAAGTTAAAGCAAGTGGTTTTAAGATGCCATTAGTGGTGTTTGTCACAGCCTACGATCAATACGCGATTAAAGCTTTTGAAGTGCGAGCCATCGATTATCTGTTAAAGCCTGTTGACCACGAGCGCTTAGAACAAAGTATTAAACGGATTGAAAAAAATCTCGAGCAACGTGAACAAGAACAGCAACAGCAGCGTATTCTTAATTTGTTAGCTGATGCTACTGGCGAAGATTGCGAAGATATTCTTAAACGTTTAGCCAGTGGTGATGACGTTAACGTGGCTCGCTATCCTGAGCATATTGCGATCAAAGAAAGTGGTGAAATAACTCGTGTAGCCATTAACTCAATCGAGTGGGTAGATGCAGCGGGGGATTACATGTGTATTCACGCTAGTAATGAAACCCATATTCTACGACGCACCATGAAAGAGCTTGAAGAAGAGTTAAACCCGCAACGGTTTCAACGGATTCATCGCTCAGCCATTGTTAATATGGAACACGTAGAAAAGCTCTGTAGTCGTCAAAATGGCGAATACCACATCGTTTTACGTAATGGTAAAGAGCTGAAAGTAAGTCGTAGTTATAAGGATAGAATAAAAAAACTCATTCTTAACCCCTGAGGCTGAAAACCTATGTTGAAAAAGCTTACCTTACTAGCCATGCTGACGTTCCTGGTAGGCTGTTCAACTCAGTTAGGTTACCGCTTCGCCGATACCATCATCGAATGGCAATTGAGTAGCATTGTCGAACTGCGGCCAGAATTGCAACGTGATGTGGATCAGGTGATTACTGATTTGCATCAATGGCACGCCCGTGAAGAAATGCCTCGTTATCACCAAGAATTAGCAAAAATTCGTACCGCTATTGCCAACGATGAAGTGGATGCGGCCTTTTTAGACACCAGCTATGAGGCTGTGTGGCAAGCTTGGCAACGTATTTTAGAGCAATTAGAACCGCATGCTCAGTCACTCCTACCTCGCCTTAATGATGCTGAACGAGCTCAACTACGAGAAAGTTTGGAGCAACGTCAGCAGCAGCAAATAGAGGAGTTTAAGGAGCGTCAACAAGAAGACCAACCGCAACGACGCTTTCAGCGGGCTGAGAAAAATATCAAAACCTGGCTGGGCTCAGTCAATAGCGAGCAGCGACAGTTATTGCGTCAATGGCTAGCGCAACGGGTGGATAATCAACAACAGTGGTTGCTTTATAGCATGCAGTGGCAAGCACAGTTTTTGCTGTTAGTCGACTACCCACAACAGCAAGACTTTGAGCAACAGTTAAAGTTACTGATGTTTTCACCACAAGAGTTACGTAGTGATGAGTTGCAGCAAAGTATTGAGACCAACAGGGTGTTAACTACGGATTTGGTGCTAGCTATTTACGCTAGCATGGATGCTAAGCAAAAACGTCATTTATTAAGAAAAATAGATGGCTATTTGGATGATATTGATGGCATTGTCCGCTATTACCAATAGCGCCGCTGAGGTTAGCAGCGACGCTATCTAAGAGCAAACCAAGCGCCGCGTTAGCGTACTTCGATAATTTTACAGGTATTGGTAGAGCCCACGGATTCCATCACATCACCGTGGGTTAAAATAACCAAATCACCACTGACTAAATGGCCACGCTTTTTCACCTGTTCAATCGCGTCATGCACTAACTCATGGGGTTCACTTTGCGTTGAGTCAAAGTTAATCGGGTAGACCCCACGATAAAGCGCACAACGGGCTCGACTGCTGGCATGCCGAGATAGCGAAAAGATCGGCAGAGCGGTATTAATACGTGACATCAATTTTGCCGTTGAGCCAGATTCTGTAAGCGCAATAATCGCCTTGACGCCAGTTAAGTGAGTAGCCGCATACATGGCGGTGATGGCGGTCGCTTCTTGGATGCTGGTAAAGGTTTCTTCTAAATCGGTGTTATCAATCACCACACTTGGGTGAGTTTCAGCGCCCAAGCAAATTTCTGCCATCGCCTTGACCGTAGCGACTGGGTGCTTACCGGCGGCCGTTTCGGCAGATAGCATCACTGCATCGGTGCCGTCTAACACCGCGTTAGCTACGTCCATTACTTCAGCTCGCGTTGGCATCGGGTTTTCAATCATCGATTCCATCATTTGCGTAGCTGTAATCACCACTTTATTGAGTTGGCGTGAACGCTCAATGATGCGTTTTTGTTTACCCACTAATTGAGCGTCGCCAATTTCAACGCCTAAATCACCACGGGCAACCATCACGGCATCAGAAGCGCGAATAATGTCATCTAACGCAGCATCGGAAGCCACGGCTTCAGCTCGTTCAATTTTGGCACAAATTAAGCCATCACCACCGGCATCGCGCAATAGTGTGCGCGCTTGATTGATGTCGGCGCCGGTACGAGGGAAGGACACCGCAAGATAATCTACCCCTATGGCTGCCGCGGTTTTAATATCATCTAAATCTTTATCAGTCAGTGCTGCTGCCGACAGGCCTCCACCTAAGCGGTTGATGCCTTTATTATTCGATAATTTGCCACCCACCAAGACAGTGGTGGTGACCTGATTGCCAGAAACATCTTCAACTTGTAACCGAACACGGCCATCGTCGAGCAGCAAAATATCGCCAACATCTACATCTGCAGGGAGTTGTTTATAATCGATGCCAACCCGCTGATGGGTGCCAGCGTTTTTGTCGAGTTCGGCATCCAGTACAAAAACATCGCCTTCATCTAGCGTAATCGCACCATCTGCAAATTTTGCGACACGAATTTTCGGGCCTTGTAGATCGCCTAAAATGGCCACATGAACGCCCAGGCTTTGTGCAATCTCACGAACTTGCGCAGCACGTTGCTGATGATCAGCCGCGTTACCGTGAGAAAAGTTTAAACGCACCACATTAGCGCCAGCTTTAATCAGAGACTCTAAAACGTGAGGGGAATCGGTGGCAGGACCGAGCGTGGTAACGATCTTAGTACGACGTAACATGACAGTACTCCTTAGTGATAAGCTTAAGAATTATATCACGTTAAACCTTAGGTAACATAGATTCTGGCGCTTGGCGCAGGTTTTAAGTACAATAGCCAGCAATTTTTCACGCAACCGTCAAATTTACTCAACATAAAGGTAACCTCATGAGTGATCAGCAACAGGATCTGACTTTACAGAGCTGGCAGGAACGCCAAGAATACGCAGAAATGATGCAGCCTTTAATTGGTCGTCTATACCGTAATTACGGGGTGGAGATCTTAGTCTATGGCCGCTCGTTATTAAACGTTGACACCATTAACATCATCAAAGCGCATCGGTTAATTCGTCGCCACGAAGGGGTGAAAGTACGGTTGCGCGAAAGCTTTCCATTCATTGAAGCTTTAAGCAAAATGCAATTGGCGCCAGCGCGCGTTGATTTAGGTAAATTAGCTTACAACTATTTGCATAAAGATGCGGGTAAGGGCGACAGCATTGAAGCATACCTGCAACGCGAACTCGCAGACATCATCGACAAAGCTGATGAAATTGCAGCGCAAGATGTGGTGCTGTATGGTTTTGGCCGGATTGGTCGATTGCTAGCACGGTTATTAATTGAGCGTAACGGCAGCAATAATAAAATGCGTTTACGCGCTATTGTTGTGCGTGGCGGGCGTGACGGTGATTTAGAAAAACGTGCCAGTTTATTGCGTCGCGATTCTATTCACGGTCCATTTAATGGTTCTATTACTGTTGATCACGAAAACAGTGCCATCAAAGCCAACGGCACCAGCATTAAAGTGATTTACTCAGACGGTCCAGACCAAATTGATTACACCCAATACGGAATCGATAACGCCATCGTGATCGACAATACCGGCATTTGGAAAGATGAAGCTGGCCTAGGCTTGCACTTGAAATCAAAAGGTGTGAAAAAAGTCTTGTTAACAGCACCAGCCAAAGGCGGCATCAAGAATGTGGTTTATGGTGTGAACCATGACGACATTTTGCCAGAAGATCTAATTGTTAGCGCTGCTAGCTGTACGACAAACGCCATTACGCCGGTATTGAAAGTAGTTAATGATGAGTTTGGTATTCGCAATGGCCACGTTGAAACAGTGCACTCATATACCAACGACCAAAACCTTATTGATAACTATCATAAAGCTGACCGTCGTGGTCGTTCAGCGCCATTAAACATGGTGTTGACCGAAACCGGTGCGGCCAAAGCTGTTGCTAAAGCGCTGCCAGAATTAGCCGGTAAATTAACCGGGAATGCGATTCGAGTGCCAACGCCAAACGTATCTATGGCGATCATGAACTTAAACTTAAACAAGTCGACCAGCAAAGACGAAATGAATGCCTTCTTGCGTGACCAAGCATTGCATTCAGAGTTGCAAGCGCAAATCGATTTCACCGCTTCAACCGAGATTGTTTCGACCGATTTAGTTGGCTCGCGTTACGCAGGTGTGGTTGATTCACAAGCGACCATTGTTGACCAAGACCGTGCGGTTCTGTACGTCTGGTATGACAATGAGTTTGGCTACAGCTGTCAGGTTGTTCGTGTAGCTGAGCAAATGGCTGGTCAGCAACTGCTGAACTTACCTAAATAGCAATACATCCATGCAAAAGCGCCTTCCGATAGGCGCTTTTTATTTTGTCCGCAACCGATGAAACCCAGGTTGCGGCGACTCTATTCATTATAAAAAAGGGGAACGCGATGTTCATTACGGCCCAATTTGATAGCGGTAATATCGAGGTTATCGAAGCTAATTCAGTAGACAATATTCAGTTGGCGATTCGCAAAGATAACCAATCAGATTTTTATCAATGGTTCCATTTTAAGCTCTACGGTGAACCCGGTGTTGAGCATGTGATGACCATCACCAACGCCGGTACTTCAGCTTACCCTGATGGCTGGAAAGATTACGGTGCCGTCGCATCCTACGATCGAGAGAACTGGTTCCGGGTACCTACCGAATACAACGGCAAAGAACTGGTGATCCGCTTCGCGCCGGACCAAGAAAGTGTTTATTTTGCATACTTCACACCATACTCCTATGAGCGTCATCAAGACCTAGTACAGTGGGCGCAACAAAGTATTGAATGCCAGCACGTGCTATTGGGCCAAACCCTTGATGGTCGTGATATGAATCTGCTGGTGATTGGCGAACCGGACGACCATAAAAAGGCTATCTGGATTACCGCACGTCAGCATCCTGGTGAGTCTATGGCCGAGTGGTTCGTAGAAGGCCTGCTAAGTCGCTTACTGGATGATGAAGATGGAACCGCGCGACGGTTATTAGAAGACAACGTCTTTTATGTTGTGCCTAACATGAACCCTGATGGTAGTGTGCGTGGTCATTTGCGTACCAATGCCGTCGGCGTAAACTTAAACCGTGAGTGGGCAGAGCCAAGCCTAGAGCGTAGCCCTGAGGTTTATTTGGTACTGCAAGCTATGGCAGCAAGTGGGGTAGACTTGTATTTGGATATTCATGGTGATGAAAATCTACCCTATAACTTTTTGGCCGGTTCAGAAGGCATCCCAAGCTATACTGAGCAGATGGATAAATTAGGTGAGCAATTTAAGCAAACCTTACTGAACATTACGCCAGAGTTTCAAACTAAATTTGGCTATGAGGTGGATAAACCAGGTGAAGCTAACTTAACCGTAGCGAGTAATGCGGTGGCAGAACGCTTTAACTGTTTAGCCTTTACCTTAGAAATGCCATTTAAAGATAATGCTGATTTACCTGATGCTGATTTCGGTTGGTCTGCTAATCGTAGCCAGCAGTTAGGTGCCGATGTATTAAGTGCGATTTATTCAATCGCAAATAACTTGCGCGACTAAGTCGCGCAAGCTAGCTTAAAAGCGAACAACAACAATAATAACGCTAGGGGGACACCTTGGAAGCAATTAATAATTTCTTACTGCTACTAGATAGCTATCTAGGTTCGGCAGCCTATTTCCCATATATTCTGTTGGGTGTAGGTTTGTTTTTTACGCTCTACTTGGGCTTTCCACAAATCCGTTTTTTCGGGCATGCCTGGAAAGTGGTCACGGGAAAATTTGATAAAAAGGGTGCACAAGGCGATACCACGCACTTTCAAGCTTTATCAACCGCGTTATCGGGTACTGTGGGTACTGGTAATATCGGTGGTGTTGCCCTAGCTATCTTTTTAGGTGGTCCAGCAGCTTTGTTCTGGATGTGGATCACTGCCTTTTTGGGGATGACCACTAAATTTGTTGAGGTAACTTTATCGCACAAATACCGGGTACAAACGGAAGATGGCACCATGGCTGGCGGCCCTATGTATTTTATGGACCGTCGCTTGAACATGAAGTGGTTGGCCGTGATTTTTGCGATAGCCACCATTATCAGCTCTTTCGGTACTGGCAACATGCCGCAAGTAAATAACATTGCGCAAAGCATGCAAGCCTCGTTTGGTATTGAACCTATGTTAACGGGTGGTATTTTGGCCATCATGTTAGCCATGGTTATCATCGGTGGCATTAAACGTATCGCTGCAGTGACCTCGAAAATTGTACCCATCATGGGCGTGCTTTATATCATAGGTTCACTAAGTGTTATCTTCTTCAACTTAGACCAGATTGGGCCTTCGTTTGCAGCCATTTTCAGCGATGCCTTTACTGGCTCAGCAGCTACTGGCGGCTTCTTAGGTGCGACCTTTGCTTACGCCTTTAATCGCGGGGTAAACCGAGGCTTGTTCTCAAACGAGGCAGGTCAAGGTTCAGCTCCGATTGCCCACGCAGCAGCGCGCGCCGACGAACCTGTATCTGAGGGCATGGTGTCCATTTTAGAACCTTTTATCGACACCATAGTTATCTGTACCTTAACCGGTTTGGTGATCTTGTCGTCCGGGGTTTGGTCAGAGAAGCATACAAATGAGTTCTCTCGTACTGACCTTGAAATCGTGGCCGGCCACTATGACGATACCACTCAAGCGGATCGCCAAGCCTTATACCATTACTTAAATGGTACCTCTGAAAATACTATTGAGAAGTACACAGGTACGATTGAAGTCGCTAATGGTAAACCTGTGAGTAATGGCTTTACCATTTTGCATGCGCGCTCGGTTGCAGAAAACGTGCGCTTTATTGTAGCTGGTGAAGACCCCTACACGGGTGTCCTTAGAATCGATAATGGCGCCTTACGCAAACAAGATATCCAAATTTTTGGTGATTCATTGATTCACTCAGCAGCACTTACCGCCAAGGCCTTTGGGCGTGGCTTCTTAGGTGATGCAGGTGAATACATTGTGCCTATCAGTTTGCTGCTGTTTGCGTTTTCTACTGCCATTGCTTGGTCCTATTACGGTGATAGGGCGGTGGTCTACCTGGTTGGACAGCGTGGTGTCATGCCTTATCGGATTCTGTACGTGGCTGGCTTCTTTGTCGCCTCATTTGCCGATACCACCTTAGTGTGGACACTTTCATACGTCGCAATTGTGTTGATGACTCTACCTAACTTATTTGGTTTGGTGTTACTCAGACGCGAGATGAAAGATACGGTGAAGGCTTACTGGCAGGATTTTGAAGCTGAAAAAAATGGCAGTCAATCTGACAAGTAACCATTGATTGAGTAAAAACCCGCTGCGGCGGGTTTTTATTTGTCCGCAAACTCTGGGCAATGCTTGAATTTACTCTGAGATCCCTTATATTGCCTACTTAGATTGCTGAAAATTGAGGTACCCATGGCGTTAATAGAATGCCCGTCATGTAACAAACGCATGTCCGACAAAGCAGACACTTGTCCCCATTGTGATTTTCGGGTGGCAGGTGCAACTCCGGAGCAACGTAATCGCGAGCTAGAGCGCTTATTACAAGCTAAAAAAGATAAAATATTAGGCCAGTCTATGCTTGCGTTATTGATCGCAATTGCTGCCTTTACGTATTTTTTCATTCAGCAACCTCATCCCGAGAGTTGGCAGTCGAGCGCAGCATATGGTGCTATGATTGTTGGCTTGGTGTGGTTTGTGCTTAACCGCGTTCGATTATTGTTCTTAAAAAGGAAGCGTTAGTCATGCAGTTTGACGAACTTCTCGCCAGTATTACCCCGGAAACTTTTGAGCGTTTGTTGCAAGCCGTTGAATTAGGCCGTTGGCCCGATGGTGCCAAGCTTTCAGAAGAGCAACGTGCTAATTCTATTCAACTCGTGATGGCCTATCAGGCGCGCTACCGGCCATCGGATGAGCCATTTCGGATTGGCTCAGATGGGCAATTAGTCACACGCAGTAAGCGCGAGATGAAGGCTGATTTAACTGGAGCTGGCACCATTGCGAGCTTTTCACTCAATGATAACTAAGGCAATAACACTGTTATGAGTCAAACCCTTGTAGACTATCAGCTGTTAATTGAGCAAGCTAAAGCCATTACCGCTGATGAACCCGACCTGATTGCCAACTTGAGCAACCTGTCAGCCCTTATTAACGAGACTTTAGCCGATGTTAATTGGGTCGGCTTTTATTTAACGCGGGCGCCCGAATTGTTGGTGTTGGGGCCATTTCAAGGTAAAGTAGCTTGCTTACGTATTGCCTTTGGTAAGGGCGTTTGTGGAGCTGCCGCAGCAACGCGGCAAACCCAACTGGTAGAAGATGTTCACCAGTTCGCTGGACATATCGCTTGTGATGCTGCTTCTAATTCAGAAGTAGTAGTGCCTTTAATCGTAGCGGATCAGGTGGTAGGGGTGTTGGATATTGATAGCCCTAGTGTGGCTCGTTTCAGTCCAGCTGATGCGGCTGGATTAACCGAGTTAGGCCGATTTATTGAGAGTTTAGACTGGTCACAGTTGCAGCCTAGCGCCTAGGTTACGGAAACATAAGGCTAACCATGTATAACGAATTTGATATTTATGCGTATTTAGTTAGTCAACAGGATATGCAGTTTTTTGAAGGTGACGAAGAAACTGCAACGGATCAATTAAACGAAATGCTGCACTATATTGTCGACTTTAGTGAAGAAACCGACACTTTAGCGCAGCTTGAAGAAGTGGTACGCCGTGTACTTTTTGAATGGATAGAAAACCCAGCCTTGCTGGAGCTAGACAGTGAAGAAATGCAGGCTTATATAACGGAGCAACTGGCGGACGTACGCCAGCAGGATATTGACGAAGATGACCCATATTGAAGAAAACCAAACCGCAAGTAAGTTATCCAAAACTAAAGACGTGATCGCTTATTTAGCGGCAAAGTTTCCGGCCTGCTTTTACGCGGAAGGAGATGCAAAACCTCTAAAAATTGGAGTGTTTGATGACCTTGCCGCACGTTTAGATGATGATGAGACGGTAAGCAAAACGCGTTTGCGTATTGCCTTACGCCACTATACCAACAGCTGGCGTTACCTACGTACCGTAAAAGCTGGCGTTGAACGGGTTGATCTAGATGGAAAGCCAGCGGGTATTGTAGAAGAGCAGCATCAACAACATGCCGAAGAGACGTTAGCGGCATCCAAAGCGGCAGCAGCAGAGCGTGCAGCGGCGAAACGTAAAGCAGAGGCAGACAAAAAGCCTCGTAGCCGAGCACCAAAAGCCGCACCAGCAAATGCTGCACGGCAGGCACGGGCTAAGCGTCCAGCTCGGAAGCCGGCTGCAGCAAGTGCCAGCAGCACCAACGCAAGTAACACGGCTAAAGCAGCACAACCGCAGTTAGCGGCAACGACAGTAGCTGCACTTAAAGTAGGGCAAGCTGTGCATGTAAAAGCCGGCGTTGCACCTATTCCAGGCAGTATTACTGAACTAGACAAAAACGATGTGCATGTGCAACTTCAAAACGGCTTAACGGTCAAAGTTAACGTTGCCGCAGTATTTGTTGCCAAGCAGGAGTAGTAAGTATGAGTAAAAAAGGGTTCACACGAAAGGCGATTGCAGTATTTATTGGTTTATCGTTAAGCCATGTAGCGCTTGCCTTACCACCGGCACATCAACTGGACGAACTGCCTGAGTTAGCACCAGCAGCTCAGCATGGCGTAGCTAGCCAACGTGTGAAAAACTTTTTTACGCGCTATCACTTCAAGCAAATGGAACTGGATAACGAACTCTCAGAGCAAATTCTTGAGCGTTATTTAGAAATGCTTGATTACAATAAAATGTTTTTACTGGCTACCGATATTGAACAGGCCCAAGAATATCGGTTGCTGTTTGATGACATGATCGATTCAGGCAAACTTAGCCCAGCATTTTCGCTCTATCAGAAGTCTTTGCAGCGGCGCTTTGAACGCTACTCTTATGCGTTATCCTTGTTAGACGAAGAACAACCCTTTGATTTCACTGAAACGGGTGACAAGTATCATTTTCAGCGTGAAGATGCGGATTGGCCTGCAGCAGCAACTGAGTTGGATGAACTGTGGCGTCAGCGGGTTAAATACGATGCGCTCAACTTAACCATGGCGGGTAAAGAATGGCCTGAAGTTGTTGAAACGCTTGGTAAACGCTACAACAACGCCCTAAAACGCTTAACTCAAACCAACAGTGAAGATGTCTTCCAAACGGTAATGAATGCCTTTGCACGCAGTGTCGAGGCGCACACCAGCTATTTGTCACCGGTAAATTCAGAGCGGTTTGAGCAGAACATGAACCTTTCCCTAGAGGGAATAGGGGCCGTACTGCAAGCGGATTACGATTACACGGTGATCCGCAGTTTAGTTCCTGGTGGACCCGCTGATAAGAGCGGGCAAGTGGCCGTAGATGATAAGATCGTTGGCGTGGCTCAGGGTGATGATGACGATGCTGACTTTGTCGACGTGATTGGCTGGCGGCTTGACGATGTGGTGGAGCTGATTAAAGGGCCCAAAGGTACTACGGTTAAACTACAAGTACTTAAAGCGAACCAAAGCGCCAGTGCCACGCCCAAAGAAGTGATGATTGTACGCGATAAGGTAAAACTCGAAGACCGTGCTGCCAAGATTGAGATCAAGCAATCTACGGATGATAAGTACGATGGTCGGGCCACCGCGCTGATTACCATTCCGGGCTTTTACAATAACCTCACCACTGATGTAGTGGCGTTATTAGAGGAAGCTGCCGCAGCGAATGTGGAAAGCTTAATCATCGATTTACGTGGCAATGGGGGCGGTTCGTTAGCTGAAGCTATCAGTTTGACGGGACTATTCATTGACCAAGGTCCTGTGGTACAAGTTGCCGATGGTAGCGGTCGGAAAGAAGTCAACGGCGACCGCGATGGTAAAACTTTCTACAATGGTCCCATGGTAGTGATGGTTGATCGCTACAGTGCGTCTGCCTCGGAAATTTTTGCCGCCGCTCTGCAAGATTATAACCGAGCGGTGATTGTGGGTGAAAATACCTACGGTAAAGGCACAGTACAACAACATCGTGGGATTGCACGGCCGTTTGATTTTTATGACGAGCCTTTAGGTAGCGTTCAATACACCATGGCTAAGTTTTATCGAATTAATGGTGGCAGCACGCAATTACGAGGGGTACAACCTGATTTAGAGTATCCATCCATCATTGATGCTGAAGAGTTTGGTGAGAGTTCGCAAGAAAACGCGTTGCCGTGGGATCAAATTACCCCAGCTAAATATCAAACTACCCATAGCATTCGTGGTTATGATTTTAAAACGCTGCAGCAACAACTCGATGAACAGATTCAAGGAAACCCAGAGTTTAATTATATTTTTGCTGATATCGAACGCTATCAACAAGAGAAAGAAAAAACTTGGGTAAGCTTGGTACTGGCTGAAAGAAAAGCGGAAGAAGCGGCCGACAAAGCTCGAAACCTTGCCCGTGCTAATGAACGTTTACAGCGTTTAGGACAGGAGCCGGTAGAGAAAATTGACGAAATTCCGACCGATTTAGAAGCGCCAGATCCTTACTTAGAAGAGACAGTCGAACTGGCGTTTAGGTTAGTAGACCAAGCTAAGATGGCTGCTAACTAAACTAGCTAATCTGTTGATATACCATTAGAAAGCCGCTTTTTGCGGCTTTTTTAATGGACAATCACTGGGTTTGGAAATAGGTGAATGGTAGCTTGGTTGTGCCTGATGACAGCACACAAGAATATGATCTTAGCCCGAGCTGGTTTATCATTAGCCTGACTAGAACATAAGCCTAGCTCACGCAATCGTGAGTAGACGATAAAAATAATAGAGAATATTTATGCAACACACCCCATCTAACGGAACCCGTTCGCCGAGTGTTCTGCAAGCTGCCACGCCGCTCGTGGTATTGATTATCATGCTAGCCAGTTCGGTGTATCTTTTTGGCGAAGATTCATCTTATGGACCAAACCAAATTGCACTCTGGATAGCTGCCGGCGTTGCTATTGCCATCGGTTTTTACAACCATTTTAGCTGGGAACAAATTGAAGATGGCATCAAAGAGGGGATTTCGGTAGCCCTTGGCGCGCTCTTGATTATTCTGGCCGTGGGTTCGCTTATTGGTACTTGGCTTTTAGCCGGCACCGTGCCTAGCATGATTTATTACGGCTTAGAGCTGCTTGATCCTAGTTGGTTTTATGCTGCTAGTGCGTTGATGTGTGGCATTATTTCGTTAGCAATAGGCAGCTCATGGACGACCGCAGCCACTATCGGGGTAGCCTTAATGGGGGTTGCGGCAGGTATGGGCCTATCACCAGCTATTACCGCTGGTGCTGTTGTTTCTGGTGCCTATTTCGGTGACAAAATGTCACCTTTGTCAGATACCACTAATCTAGCGCCAGCTGTGGCTGGCACTGAATTGTTTGCGCACATTCGGTACATGGCGCTTACGGCGGGCCCTGGCTTTGCCATTACCTTGGTTATTTTCTTAATCTTAGGCTTCAACGCTGATACTTCAGTGAGCTTACTCCAGCTAGAAAGAATGCAGCTAGAACTGCAAAACACCTTTAACATTGGTTGGTTAATGTTAGTGCCTTTGCTAGTTTTGTTATATCTAGCAGCCACCCGCAAGCCAGCGTTACCCACGGTATTTTTTGGTGCCTTGTTAGGCGGCCTTTGGGCGGTTATTTTTCAACCAGAAATGATCAGTAAGCTCGCAGAAGGGGACGATTCTTATGTTGCGACCCTGAAAATTGTTTGGCTTGCACTTACTGATGGGGTGAAAATTGAAACCAGCTCAGCTGATCTGAACGATCTTCTTAGCGGTGGCGGCATGTCAAGCATGCTAAATACCGTATGGTTGATTTTAAGTGCCATGACCTTCGGTGCCATTATGGAGAAACTAGGCCTATTGCAACGCCTAGTTGCTGGTATTTTAGGGTATGTGAAGTCGGTAGGAAGCCTGATTGGAGCTACGCTATTTACTTGTTTTGGCGCCAATGTACTCACCGCAGACCAATACATGGCGATTGTCTTACCCGGGCGCATGTACCGTGAAGAATTTGAGCGGCGTGGGCTTGACCCACGAGTGTTGTCTCGTACTTTAGAAGACAGCGCTACTTTAACCTCTGCATTAATCCCGTGGAACACTTGTGGTGCCTTCATGATGGGTGCTCTAGGTGTCAGCCCATGGATTTACGCCCCGTTTGCGTTCTTTAACTGGATAACCCCATTGATTGCGCTATTCTACGGTTACACCGGTATTAAAATTTTGCGCCTAGAGCAAACGGCCAAGCCAACCACAGCCTAACGAGGTGTGTACTCCCTATGAGTGAGAAACAAGCTAAGTTCCGGAGCGATTATCGTGCTCCGGACTTTTCTATCAGTACTGTTGAACTAACCTTTTATCTCGACCCTCATCACACCCGCGTGCATAACCGCATGCAAGTTCATCCGCAGCGCCAACAACAGCCACTATGCCTTGATGGCGAACAATTAAAGCTACTTGAAGTGAGTATTAACGGTGAACTTTTAGACGCCAACGATTATCAAGTTGACGCCCAGCAACTGGTGCTAACAAAGGTTCCAGAACAAGCGTTTGAACTGGAGGTGGTCACTGAAATTGACCCTGCTAATAATACTGCGCTTGAAGGTTTGTATCAGACCAATGGTAGTTTTTGTACTCAATGCGAAGCGGAAGGTTTTCGGCGTATCACTTATTATCTTGATCGGCCGGATGTGCTGGCGATTTTTACCACCACCATTTACGCCGATCAGCAACAGTATCCTTATCTCTTAAGTAACGGTAATCCTCAGGCCTCAGGTACCACTGCCGCAGGCCAGCAGTGGGTTACCTGGCACGATCCCTTTCCTAAACCAGCTTATTTGTTTGCCTTGGTGGCTGGCAACTTTGAGTTACTGGAAGACCATTTTACCACTCGTTCTGGTAAACAAGTGCTGTTGCAGCTCTTTGTCGACCCCGGCAATTTAGCGCGGGCTCATTATGCGATGCAGGCGCTAAAAAACTCCATGGTGTGGGACGAACAACGCTTTGGGCTTGAGTACGATCTAGATATCTACATGATTGTCGCCGTGGACTTTTTCAATATGGGGGCCATGGAGAATAAAGGCCTTAACGTGTTCAATTCACGTTATGTGCTAGCCGATGCCGCCACCGCCACCGACCAAGATTTTTTGAATGTTGAATCGGTTATCGGCCATGAATATTTTCATAACTGGACCGGTAATCGAATTACCTGTCGAGACTGGTTTCAACTGAGCTTAAAAGAAGGTTTAACGGTTTTTCGTGACCAAGAATTTAGTTCCGATTTAGGCTCGCGGGCGGTTAATCGGATCCAAGCTATCCGAGTGATGCGAAGTCATCAGTTCAATGAAGATGCTAGCCCTATGGCGCATCCGATTCGGCCTGACAAAGTTATTGAAATGAATAACTTTTACACAGTTACTGTGTACAACAAAGGGGCCGAAGTTATCCGGATGCTACACACCTTGCTTGGTGAAACGGGATTTCAAGCGGGCATGCAGTGCTATATTGAGCGCCACGATGGCCAAGCCGTGACCTGTGATGACTTTATTGCGGCGATGGCAGCGGCTAATCAGCGCGATTTAACTCGGTTTAAAAACTGGTACAGTCAAGCCGGCACTCCGGTCGTTAGAGTAACAGAAAACTATACTCCAGCGAGCGCTCAGGCGGCGGGGCAGCTTCGGCTTACGTTCGCGCAACACACACCAGCTACGCCGGGGCAAACTAGCAAACAACCGGTACATATCCCGGTATTGTTAAGTGCCTATTCAAGCCGCGGCGAACGTCTTAACCTAACTCATCCAGAGCTGCAACTGCACGAATCCGGCAGTTATTTATTTGAGCTCACCGAGGCCACGGCAGAATTGACGATAACCGGATTGCAACAGCGCCCGATTCTGGCGCTGTTAGAGAACTTCAGTGCGCCGGTGCGCTTAGAATACAACCAAAGCTTTGCTGACAAAGCGGTACTGTTGGGGTCTGCAGAACAAGAAGTAACGCGCTGGGAAGCCGCCCAACAGATGTATCTAGATTTGCTCACAGCAGCAGTAGCTAAAGATGGGCTAGTCAGCTTGCCACCGGAAGTAAGTCAAGCCTTACAAGAGCTTCTGGCAGCACCACTCGACCCTGCGCTAAAAGCCTTAGCTTTGACCCCTCCGGCCGCAGAAGAGTTAGCCGAGCATTATCCGCAGGATATCCCTCTAGCCCTGATTGGCGTGGCTTGTGAGCAATTAAAACGAGCGATTGCGGCAGCCTTGGCAGAGCAATTAGCAACCTGGTGGCAACAACAGCAAGGTCAACCCTATGAACTAACCGCCGAGGCTATAGCGCAGCGCAGCCTCACGCATCTGGCTGCCTACTATTTGGCGTTGAACGAGCCTGAAGCTTTCAATAGTGAGATTAGCCAAGCTTTTAGCCATGCCGACAATATGACGAGCCAGCAGGCGTTACTGCAAATTGCAACGCACTTAGAATTAGCTTGTGCCAGCGACTTATTAGAGCAATTTGAGTTGCGCTGGCAACATGATCCTTTGGTCTTAGATAAATGGTTCGCGGTGCAAGCTAGTGCACCTGTGGCGGGCACTGTTGCACGGGTAGCTGAGCTGGTTGATCATCCGCGTTTTAATCGAAATAACCCGAATCGTGTCTATGCGTTGTTAGCTACTTTCAGTCGCAATCTGCTGGCTTTTCATCAAGCTGATGGAGCAGGGTACCAAGTGGTTGCGAGCATGATCCGTTACTTGAACGGTAAAAACCCTCAAGTGGCAGCGCGGCTTATCACGCCATTCACTCAATGGCGACGGTTCGATAAGCAACGTCAAAAGCTGCTGCTTGGTCATCTGCAAGAGCTGCAACAATTGCCGAATTTAGCGCCTGATTTGGCCGAGAAAATTAGCAGTAGTTTGGCTCCTGATATGCAGGCCTAGCCGCAGCCTTTGTAATAATCATGCAAAGCTTTTGGATAAACATGTTCAGACCGCGAAATTCGTGGTCTGAACACTGTTTTTTGTGCTTTATAATGATTGAATAACCTAGCTAAATGTCCGACAATAATATGAATTATTTCGCTGTGTGATTTTACCGGCTGGCGGTGCCAGAGGGTAGAACCATATCGTTATATCTCATCACGTTAAAAGGACACTAGCATGAATGCGTTTGGCGAAGGCCAGATCCCCGTTATTTTGCAGAAGGTGGCCGATCTGATTGAACACAGAGCTACCGATCGAGCCGACTTAATCAAAGATTTTGCGTTGAGGTTATATAGAAATATCTCACCGGATGATCTGGCGCTGCGAAATGACAGCGACATGTACGGCGCGGTGATGGGATTGTGGCACAGCTTCAACGAATACACGCCCGGTAAAAAAGCCTTAATTAAAATCTATAACCCAGAAGTGGCGCGCCACGGCTGGGAATCTGCGCATACCATTATTGAAATCATTCAATCAGATATGCCGTTTATGGTTGATTCCATTCGCATGGCTTTAACGCGCTTGGGTATCACCTCGCATTTGCTACTGCATTTGCCAATTAGCCATAAACGAAATGAGCAAAACCAAATCAACGAACTGCTTAAGGCTGGTACTCGTAACGATGATAACGAAGTCGATACGGTATTTCTGATTGAAGTGGATCGTCAAGCCTCTGCCGACGCTATCAAAACCCTGAAGAAAGAATTAGCTGCAGTAATGGAAGAAGTGACGGTATCGGTAGGTGATTGGTTGCCAATGCGTAACAAACTGACCGAACTGGCCGCAGACTTAAGCAAGATTAATTACCCTGGTAGTCAACAAGAACTGCAAGAAGCACAGCGGTTTTTAAGTTGGTTAGCCAAAGATAACTTTACCTTAATGGGCTATCGTCGTTACGACTTAGTGCCGATTGAAGGTGACTACATCATTCGCCAACAAACTGAATCCAGCCTTGGCTTGATGCGCAAAAGCGCCACTAACAAAGAACGCTTGGTATCATCTTTACCAGAAGTAGCGCGTGACATGACTTTTGACGATAGTTTGTTATTGGTAACTAAGACCAATACCAAGTCTAAGGTTCACCGTCCAGCTTACAATGACTACATTGGCATTAAGCGCTTTGATGACAACGGCAAAGTGATTGGTGAAGATCGTTTTATTGGTCTGTACTCCAGCAGTTTCTATAACAACAGCGCGCGTGATGTTCCATTAGTTGGCGATAAGATTAAACGCGTGATGGAAGCATCAGGTTTCGCACCTAACTCACACGCAGCCAAAGCGTTATTGAATATTCTTGAAACCTATCCGCGCGATGAGATTGTACAAGCAAATGAAGACGACCTGCTTGAAGTAGGGCTGGGCGTGTTGCAGATGCAAGAGCGCGATATGACGCGGTTGTTTGTCCGTCGAGATATTTTTGGTCGCTTTGCATCGTGCATGGTGTTTGTACCGAAAGAACGCTACAACACCTTATTACGTCAAAAGACCCAGCAGATTTTAGCAACCTCGTTGCACAGCACTGCGGAAGTTGACTTTACCACCTATTTTTCTGAGTCCTCCCTAGCTAGAACTCATTATACCGTGCGCATTGGCGAGCACGTACAGGACATTGATGTGAAAGAACTTGAGCAAAACTTAGTTGAAGCAGCGCGCACTTGGGAAGATAACTTCGAGCGCATTTTAAGTAGCACCTTCGGTGAAGGTCGCGCTAACGAGCTGAATAAAAAATATGCCAATGCGTTCCCGCGGGCCTATAAAGAGGACGTCTTGCCATCGGTTGCTATTGCCGATTTACAGCAGATTGAAGCCCTAGACGACGAACACAAACTAGGCATGCTGTTTTATCGTTCACGCGAAGAGAACGAAACCAGTAAAAAAATTCGCTTAAAACTGTTCCATAAAGACGAGCCGATTCATTTGTCTGATGTGTTACCGATGTTAGAAAACTTCGGCTTGCGGATCATTGGTGAGAGCCCGTACCAGATTAAAACGACCGACGGCAATCTATTCTGGGTGTTAGACTTCCAGATGTTGCACAACAACGTCAAGCTCGACCTTGAAGCCAGTCGTGATTTGTTCCAAGACGCCTTTGCGAAGGTTTGGGACGGTCACTATGAAGATGATGGTTTTAACCGTTTGGTACTAAGCGCCGGTCTAACAGGTCGCCAAGTGATTATTTTACGTATGTTTGCTAAATACATGCGTCAAATTGGTACGACCTTCAGCCAGAGCTACATTGAAAGTACCTTTGGGAAATACCCACTGATTGCCAAATTGATCATTAAGCTGTTCTATACTAAGTTTGAACCGAAAGAGAAGAGCCGCGCGAAGAAAATCGAAGCCTTAGAAACGCGTATTGCTTCTGAGCTAGAAAACGTAGCCAACCTCGATGACGACCGTATTATTCGTCGTTACGTTGAGCTGATTTTGGCTGCACTGCGAACCAACTTCTTCCAAGCTGATGCCTCTGGCAACGAAAAACCCTACATTTCGGTTAAGTTTATGCCTGAACTTATTCCTGAAATGCCATTGCCGCTACCTAAGTACGAAATTTTTGTGTATTCACCTCGCGTAGAAGGGGTGCATTTACGTGGTGGCAAAGTAGCTCGTGGTGGCTTGCGCTGGTCAGATCGCCGTGAAGATTTCCGTACAGAAGTTCTCGGCTTGGTGAAAGCGCAGCAAGTTAAGAACACTGTGATTGTTCCGGTTGGCGCCAAAGGTGGTTTCTTCTGTAAAAACTTACCAGAAGAGCGGGAAGCCTTTTTCGAAGAGGGTAAGGCTTGTTACCGCACCTTTATTCGTGCCTTGTTGGATATCACGGACAACATTGTTAACGGTGAAGTTGTACCACCACAAGACGTAGTTCGTCATGATGAAGACGACATTTATTTAGTGGTTGCGGCCGATAAAGGAACCGCGACTTTCTCTGACATTGCTAACAGTATTTCAGCGGAATACAACTTTTGGTTGGGTGACGCCTTTGCCTCTGGTGGCTCTGTAGGTTATGACCACAAGAAAATGGGGATCACAGCCCGTGGTGCATGGGAATCTGTGAAACGTCATTTCCGTGAACTTGGGGTTGATTGCCAAACCACTGATTTTACCGCAGTAGGTATCGGCGATATGGCTGGCGATGTGTTCGGTAACGGTATGTTGTTATCCAAACATACGCGCTTAGTTGCAGCCTTTAACCACATGCACATTTTTGTGGATCCAAATCCGGATGCGGCAAGCAGCTACGCCGAGCGTGAGCGCCTGTTCAAGTTACCGCGTTCAAGCTGGGCCGATTACGATAGTTCGTTAATTTCTTCTGGTGGTGGTATTTTCTTGCGCAGTGCGAAAGCCATTGAATTAACGCCAGAAATGAAAAAATTATTTAACACTCAGAAAAAGTCGTTGACGCCAACTGAGATGATTAAAACCATCTTAACTTTGCCCGTCGACTTACTTTGGAACGGTGGTATTGGTACTTACGTTAAGAGCAGTAAGGAAAGCGACAGCGACGTTGGTGATCGTGCTAACGATGCGGTGCGGGTGAACGGTGGCGAACTGCGCACTAAGATTGTCGGCGAGGGCGGTAACCTAGGTTTCACCCAATTAGGACGTATCGAATACGCTCGTAACGGCGGTCGTATCAATACTGATGCGATTGACAACGTAGGTGGCGTTGATTGTTCGGATAACGAAGTTAATATCAAGATCTTGTTGAATGGTTTGGTTGCCAACGGCGATTTGACCCGAAAACAACGCGATCAGTTGCTATACGACATGACCGACGAAGTGGCGCAAATCGTGATTAAAGATTGCTTCCGTCAATCGCAATCAATTTCCGTTACAGCGATTCGTGGTGCCGATCAGATTAAAGAATTGCAGCGCTTTATTCATCACCTAGAACGTGAAGGGCAACTTAACCGTGCACTTGAGTTTTTACCGGATGATGATGAATTGGCAGAACGTCAGGCGCTCAATAAGGGCTTAACCCGTCCTGAATTAGCCGTGATCACTGCCTATGGCAAGATGGTATTGAAAGATCAATTGGTCGATGACGCTATTATGGATGACCCTTTCCATGCGCGTTCACTGATTAATGCGTTTCCTAAGCCGTTGCAAGAAACCTATGCTGAGGCAATGCAAAATCACCCATTACGGGCGCAGATTATTGCTACGCGTTTAGCAAATAATATCGTTAACGATATGGGACCGAACTTTGTTTATCGCAAAGCAGACGCGACCGGGGCTACTGTTGCTGAAGTAGCAAACGCCTACGTGATTGCGCGTGAATGCTTTAATTTGCGTGGTCTAATGGAAGCCATTGAAGCAGGTAACAACCAAATTCCTGCCGATGTGCAGAACAGCATGCTATTCCAGATCCGTCGGGTTGTGCGTCGTGCTACACGTTGGTTCTTGCGCCATCCAAATCCTGAACTAGGTAACATTCAAGCGCACATTGATTTTTATCAAGACAGCTTTAATGACTTGCGGGAGAATGTGCTGGATTACGTTATTCCAGCCGAGCGTGATGCTATTCAGAAAGACATTGATAAGCTACAAGCGCAAGGCGTACCAGCAGATCTTGCTAAACAAGTTGCGATTCTGTCCACCTTGTTCTCGGCGCTGGATATTGCCGACGTGGCTAAACAAACAGGACGTAGTGAAGCTAGCGTAGCGAAAGCCTACTTTAATTTAGGCTCGCAAGTGTCCTTGCATTGGTTCTTGGAGCAAATTAACAGTCAGCCGGTTGATAACCACTGGCAAGCTCTAGCTCGTGCTGCGTTCCGCGAAGAGTTGGATTGGCAACAGCGTTCATTAACCATGAGTGTCTTGAACGGCAGTGACGAAGCCCAAGATAGCCTCGATGTGTTAGCGGCTTGGTTAGATGCAAATAAAGTCTTTGTAGACCGTTGGTTAGTGATGCTATCAGATTTCCGCACCACCAAAACCCATGAGTTTGCCAAGTTCTCCGTTGCGTTACGAGAACTGATGTTACTCAATCAAAACTGCACGTCGGCAGCTTAAGCCTATGTACGGGATCTTGCGTAAGTGGCTGTTCAGCAAAGATGCTGAACAGTCACATGATTTGACCTTGAGGTTACTTAAACGCTACGCCAACACCCCGTTGGCGTGGTTTTGGCGACAGCAAGTTGAAGCTAAACCCGTCACTGTGATGGGCATTGAATTTCCTAATCCTGTAGGTTTAGCGGCAGGTCTTGATAAAAACGCCGAGTGCATTGATGCTTTTGCACAAATGGGATTTGGTTTTATCGAGGTCGGTACAGTTACCCCAAAACCGCAAGAAGGCAATCCCAAGCCACGTCTGTTTCGGATCCCTGAACGTGAGGCCATTATCAACCGCATGGGTTTTAATAACCTTGGCGTTGATTACTTGGTTGAGCAAGTGCAAAAAGCGAAGTTCAAGGGGGTGCTGGGGATTAATATAGGCAAGAATAAAGCTACAGCAGAAGCTGATGCCGTGCACGATTATGTGCATTGCATGCGCAAAGTTTACGCTTTTGCGAGCTACATTACGGTCAATATATCCTCGCCAAACACGCCCGGCTTACGCGCCTTTCAGCATGGCGATGCGCTGCATCAACTGCTGGCCAGCTTGAAACAAACTCAAGCAGAACTCGCCACCGAACACGGCCGTTATGTGCCACTGGCAGTAAAAATTGCGCCTGACCTTGATAACGACGGCATTGCAGCGATGGCGGCTGCCTTAATAGAACATCAGATAGATGCTGTTATAGCGACCAACACAACTCTCAGTAGGGACGCGGTAGTCGGCTGTAAGCATGCCGATGAGGCAGGGGGCTTGAGTGGCAAAGTGCTATTTGATGCGAGCACGGCCGTAGTTAAGCAACTAGCAGAACATCTTCAGGGTAAACTACCTATCATTGCCGTTGGTGGCATCGATAGCGCGGCCGCAGCTCAAGCAAAACTAGCCGCAGGAGCAAGCTTGGTGCAAGTGTACACCGGCTTCATTTACCATGGACCGCAGTTGATCCGCACTATCGTAAACGACTTGTAAACAATCTCAGATTTCTTTATGGTATAAAGCATAGTCAAAGTTCACTCGCAATAACGATAACGACAAGGTTGAACGTGCACGTAAATATCCAGTGGCAATGGTTCTGTGAGCCAGCAACAAAGCATCTCGGTATCCAGCTTGAGTCTGGCACAGCACACCTATGCCCTTATAAAGCCAGTAGACTGATTCCTTTGTACCCCTTGCAAGCGAGCCTAACAACCGACGAAGCTCAATTATTTCAAGAGTTTACTGAGTGTTTAGAAGAAGTTAGCCCACTTATTGAGACAAGCATTCAGCAACCTTGTAACTCAGACTGGGTACAGGCCGCAGGGCTGAATTTACTGATTATCCAGCGTTTTGGGCGGCCACAATTGCCTCAGAGTTGGTATTTTCAAGAAGCTTTAATCGCCGAACAAACCCAACAAGAACTAAAACTCGGGGCCCTAGTACAGCTTAATTCAGGGCTGCAACAAGGGCTCTGTGTGGTGTTGCAGCAAGATGGTGAGTTTGCTGAATGCATGGTGTTGGGAGCAGAATTTGTGTTATCCGATGTGAAAACATTACGCCAGTTTGATGTGTTCAAGGTCATGATTAATCGTTTACAACGAGGCCCTCATGAAACTCATGCTGACGGTAGTCCTACTCTGCGGTTAGCCTAAAGGCGTCATCTTACTCCTGTTGTTAAGCTAGTTGAGTCTGTAACCTATGAAATTACCCGGTCATATTGCTGCAACTGTTACTTTGTTAGCCAGTGCAATCAGTCTGGTGTTAACCCCGAGCCATGCGTTAGCCACACCAACACTACCAGCTACCAGCAGTGCTGCTGCACCTAGCCTCCATTTACGTATTCTCAGTACCAGCGATGTTCATGGCCAATTTATCGGGAAAAATTACTTTACCGAACAACCAGTAGCAGCAGGTTATGCACACTTAGCCAAGGTCATCGAAGAAGCCCGGGCGGAAGCAGACTTGCATGTGTTAATTGATAACGGTGATCTCATCCAAGGTAGTCCTATGACGGACTGGATGGTAACCGCAGCAGCTAGCGAACAGCCGTTGCCACTCACTCAAGTGATGAATGCCCTGCAGTTTGATGTGGCCAACTTAGGCAATCATGAATTTAATTACGGTCTAGATTACCTTGCCCAAGCCTATGCTGGTGCAAATTTTCCGCTGCTTAGCGCCAATCTTAAACCCTTGACCGAAGCGGCCAAGAATAAATTAAAGATTGCGCCTTGGGTGATGTTAGAAAAGCAGCCTGCACAGGCATGGTTACCCGCTGTTAAAGTTGCAGTGATTGGGGTACTACCGCCGCAAATCATGCAGTGGGATGCCCATTATTTACAGCATCAAGTTACGGTAGAGGGGATGTATGAAGCAGCCCAGCGAAGTGTGCAAGAGGCCCAACAACAAGGAGCCGAGGTGATCATTATCGCAGCTCATACGGGGTTACCGAAAAATTCTCGCGAGACCCATAGCAGTGAGCAAGATGTTTGGTCGCTTGCGCAAATTGACGGCGTAGATGCAATCGCATTTGGCCATCAGCATGAGTTATTCCCCGGTACTGATGCTTACCAATTAAATCCTGACGTAAATAGCGAAGCCGGCACCATTCATGGTGTTGCAGCATCGCAGCCTGGTGCACAAGGCGAGTACCTTGGCGTGATAGATCTTTATTTACAGTGGCAGCAACAAGGTTGGCAAGTTAGTCGCAGTAAGAGTCATTTACGAGCTGCCGCGGCAACTCCAGACACAAATATTCAGGCGTTATTAGCAGAGGCTGATCAAGCTACTTTGGCTTATATGAAGCAACCCATTGGGCATACAGAGGTAGCATTATCACATCGATTATCACGGTTACAGCCCACGTCCGCCATGCAACTCTTGCATGATGCTCAGCGATGGTATGTGGAGCGTTATCTAGATGGTTTGGCCGATGAGTCTTCCACTAGCACCGAACAATCATGGCAACGGTTGCCATTACTGAGTGCTGCGGCTCCTTTTTTTGCCGCAACCTCGGCAGAGGAGGCCGCGCAACAGCAGTTTACTTTTATCAATGCAGGACCAGTAACCATCGGCGATGTGGGTAATTTATATCGATATCCCAACACCTTGGACCTTGTCAAAATATCGGCGGCACAACTACAGCAATGGCTAGAAACCAGCGCAGCCGCGCTTAAAGTAGGCAGCAACGAAGATCCATACAGTTGGGTTGAGAGCCAAGTACCTTCTTATAATTTTGATACGATTGCTGGCATCAAGTACCAGATTGATGTTAGTCAACCCATAGGTCAGCGCGTCACCATCCTCGATCAGATAGCAACCGAAGCAGTCTTGGTCGTAACCAATAATTATCGCGCTAATGGCGGTGGTGATTTTGCCGGATTAGATGGCAGTCAGATAGTGTTTAGCAGCCCAGATCAAATTCAGCATATTCTTATCGAGTATCTGAAACAGTTACCACAACCCTATTTAGCAGGGCAACAGCTGGATAAGAATTGGATTATTGTTGACCGGGAATAGTCGGAAAAATCAAGTAAGGAGTTGGTTGCGGGGGCAGGATTTGAACCTACGACCTTCGGGTTATGAGCCCGACGAGCTACCAGACTGCTCCACCCCGCGTCCGATGAAGTGCATAGTATAGAGTTAGTTCTGCAAACGCAAGCCCCCATTGAATCGTTCGCTTAGTTATTAACCGATATTGATTTGATTGCTGCTTTTACGTCCATATCGAGCAATACAGCAGCCTCATCTTTCGGTATAATCTGTTTCTATCTTTCTTAATAAGTGATTATTTTCATGTCGGCAACTCTGCAACTTTTTGCAACCTGCGCCAAAGGTCTCGAGCCTTTATTGTTTGATGAACTGAACCAGTTGGGTATTCCCCAAGTGCGCCAAACAGCTGGCGGCTGCCGGTTCGACTGCTCCTTAGAGCAGGCCTATCAAGTGTGCCTGTGGACTCGGTTAGCGAATCGAGTGTTATTAAAATTGGGTGAATGCTTCGTTAAGCAAGCCCAAGACATTCCATTGGCCGTTGCCCAAACTGAATGGGAACAGGTTTTTGCGCCTGAAGATACGTTCTTAATTGATTTCAGCGGTCGTCATCCAGATATCCGCCACACGCAATTTGGTGCGCAGCTAGTCAAAGACGGTATTGTGGATCGCTTTAGAGAACAATTAAACCAACGACCTTCAGTTAGCAAAGAGCCTGACGTTCGCATTAACGCTCATTTACAAAAAGATAAGCTTACCTGGTATTTAGATTTAGCGGGTGAGAGCCTGCATAAACGTGGCTATCGGCAACAGCAGGGTGCTGCACCGTTACGTGAAACCTTAGCGGCGGCGGTGGTGATTCGTGCGGGTGTTGATACCACAACTGAAGTAGTCATGGACCCATTCTGTGGTTCGGGCACCTTACTACTTGAAGCAGCAATGATTCGTTATCAGTTAGCACCTGGCTTACAGCGTAGCTATTGGGGCTTTCAAGCATGGATGGGACACCAACACAGCTTGTGGTTACAAGTGCGTGAGCAAGCAGAGCAGCGTTTTGCCGAAGCTATCGCCGAGCCTAGCGCTAGGTTTTACGGACGCGACAATGATCCACGCATGCTGGGGATTGCCCGACAAAATGCCGAACGGTTGGGATTAAGCCATGTATGTGACTGGCAAGTAGGGGATGCGGAGCATGCAGAACCGGCCGTAAATGCGGCAGAACAACACACCGCACCTTTGCTTATTTGTAATCCACCCTATGGTGAGCGGCTTGGCGAAGAAGTTGAAACGCTGCTGTTGTATCGTCGTTTTGGTCAGCAATTACGGCAACAGTTTTCCGGTTGGCAAGTGGCGGTTCTAGCCGGTGATGAAACTCTCTTAAAACGTCTTAAGTTACGTAGTCAACGCAAATACAAGTTGTTTAACGGTGCCATTGAGACTTTATTGGCTACTTACGACTTAACCGTAGAGCAACCTGAGTTTACCCAAACGCAATCAAACGACCTTGCCAACAGATTACGGAAAAACTACCAAAAATTAGAAAAATGGGCGGCAAAAGAAGGGGTTAACGCATGGCGTCTGTATGATGCCGACCTTCCAGAATACAATGCAGCCGTTGATGTCTACGATGATTGTATTGTGATTCAAGAATATGCAGCGCCGAAAGACATTCCGCCGGCGGTAGCTAAAGATAGATTATGGTTTTTAATCGATACCTTAGCCTCTGAGTTGCCTTTTAAAGCTGAAAACATGACCTTAAAGGTGCGGCAACGGCAGGCTGGTAAACAGCAATATCAAAAACAGACCCCGCGTGGCTTAGTTCGGATAGTGCATGAATACGGCGTGCAGTTTGAGGTGAATCTGAGTGACTATTTAGACACAGGGCTATTCTTAGATCATCGTTGGGCACGCCGAGAATTAGGTAAAATCAGTGCGGATAAGAGTGTTCTGAATTTGTTTGCCTACACCTGTTCAGCATCGGTGCATGCCGCAATGGGCGGTGCTAAAGAGGTGGTTTCAGTCGATTTATCTAAAACTTATTTGGCTTGGGGCGAACGCAATTTCCACCTCAACAAGCTCAACACGCGCGCCCATCAGTTTATTCAAGCTGATTGTATTACATGGCTTAGAGAACAACGGCCACAGCAGCGCTACGACGTGATTTTCCTCGATCCGCCCACGTTTTCAAACTCTAAGCGGATGGATGATGTTTTAGATGTTCAACGTGACCACGTGCAATTGTTGAAACTAGCAGCACGGTTGTTGAAAGACGACGGGGTGATTTTGTTTTCCAACAACAAACGCAAATTCAAGCTTGATAACGAGGCTTTAGCTGAAGCCTTTTTGGTTGCAGAAGACCTAACCAAGCGCTCTATTTCCGCTGATTTTGAGCGCCACAAAGGCATTCACCATTTGTTCAAGGTACGCCACAGTGGCTGACTATTATCTGCTTAGCAAACCTCATTGTCCTTTGTGTGACCAAGCTAAGCTGCTCGTTGAACAAGCCATGCAGCAAGCGGTTCAGTCACCAGCAACGGGCTGGCGTCTGCATGTGGTTGATATTACCCAACAACCCGAGCTACTAGCAGAGTACGCTTGGTTGATCCCTGTATTAGTGCGCGCTAGCGACGATGCCGAGTTACGTTGGCCGTTTGCAACAGCACTTGAGGATTTTTTAATAGCATGAATATTGTAAGAATTCAGAATGCGCAATTAGCCTTTGGCAACGATGCCATTTTAGACCATGTTGACCTAACCATTGAAGCAGGCGAGCGGGTCTGTTTAGTGGGCCGTAACGGTGCCGGTAAATCGACGCTACTCAAGGTTATCGACGGCGAAGTGCAGCTCGATGACGGGGCAGTGCAATTGGTCGGTGATACGGTTGTTGCTAGATTGCCGCAAGATCCACCAGCAAACTCAGAGCAGTCGGTATACGATTATGTTGCTGAAGGTTTAGCTGAGGTGGGCGATTTACTTAAAGATTATCACCATACCCTGCAACAGCTCGAACAGGAGCATGATAGTGACCAAATCATGAATGATTTGGCGCGCTTACAGACCGCTTTAGAAGCGGCCGATGGCTGGCAGTTACAAACCCGCATAGAACAAGTGTTAACGCAGCTAGCACTACCTGCCGATAGCACCATGGCGGCGCTCTCGGGCGGTTGGCTACGACGGGTAGCATTAGCCCGTGCACTGGTGGTCAATCCTGATTTGTTGCTGTTAGATGAGCCTACTAACCACCTCGACGTAGAAATGGTGCGGTGGTTAGAAGAGCGGGTTAAAGACTTTCGTGGTGCGGTGCTATTTATCAGCCACGACCGGGCCTTTATTCGTCATCTAGCAACTCGTATTATTGATTTAGATCGGGGCCAATTAAATAGTTATCCCGGTAGTTACGATGCCTACTTAGAGCTCAAGCAACATCAGTTGGAAGTTGAAGAGACTCACAACGCTGAGTTTGATAAAAAACTGGCTCAAGAAGAGACCTGGATCCGTCAGGGCATTAAAGCACGGCGGACTCGCAATGAAGGCCGCGTCAGGGCGTTAAAAGAGCTCCGAAAACAACGTGCGCAACGCCGCGAACAGCAAGGTTCGGCCAAGTTAGCTGTGCAGGAAGCCAGTAAATCAGGCAAGCTGGTGTTTGATGGCAGTGATGTTAATTTAGCGTTCGGTGATAAAACCATCCTACGCCAGTTTGAGTTTACCTTACAACGCGGTGACAAGGTTGCCTTGGTAGGACCGAATGGTTGCGGCAAGAGTACGTTGATCAAAGTTTTGCTGGGACAACAAGCGGCAGATTCCGGGCAGATCAAGCTAGGGACTCACTTACAAGTCGCCTATTTTGATCAGCATCGTGCGCAACTAGATCCTAATCTAACCATTGCTGAAAACGTAGGTGATGGTAAGCAGGATGTTACCTACAATGGTAAAACTCGACATATTCTGAGCTACTTACAAGATTTCTTATTCTCACCTAAACAAGCCAGAACGCCGGTAAGAGCTTTATCTGGCGGAGAGCGTAACCGAGCTTTATTAGCCAAACTGTTTTTAACCCCAAGTAATTTCTTGATCTTGGATGAACCTACCAACGACCTTGATATCGACACCTTAGAGCTGTTAGAGCAAATTGTGGCAGATTATCAGGGGACGGTAATCTTGGTCAGCCACGATCGTGAATTTGTGGATAATACGGCGACAAGCGTGCTGTTATTTGAAGGTGAGGGTAAAGTAACCGAAATCGTGGGTGGCTTTACCGAAGTAAATCATTATTTAAGCCAAACTGCGGGAACTAATTCGGCTGCCAGCAAGTCACAGCCTGCAGCATCTGCAAGTAGTAGCAGCACTGCGGCAAGTAAAGAATCTGCTAACAAGGGTTCAGCTGCGCCGCGTAAAAAGTTATCCTACAAGCTGCAACGTGAATTAGAACAATTACCGCAACGGATTGAAGCGTTAGAGCAGGAGCAAGAGCACTTGCAACAACAAACCAGTCAGGCTGATTTTTTCACTCAGCCGCATTCAGTTACTGCGCCGGTATTAGAGCGATTAGGCGAATTAGAACAAGAACTTATGGCCGCGCTAGAGCGCTGGGACGAATTAGAAAATTTACAACAAGAGAGTCGTTGAATTCCTTATGAAACAGTTTAAAACCAAAGCACTTACGCTGGCAGTAGCCGGTTTATTAAGCAGTAGTTTTAGTGCCGCAGCTATGGCCGATAGCTACACCTTTACCGTACTCCCAGAAACGCACAGTCAAGTTCGGGCTAGTTTTCCGCGCAATATCAACGATAGTGGGTTGATCACCTTACATGGTCGCTTTTCTGCTAGCACCGAGATTGATTTTGATCTTATGACCGATAATTTAAAAGGCTATATCGGTTTAGATGAAGATTTTGATCCTGCCACCGATAGCTTAACTGAGGCCCAATATTGGGGACTCGTTCAAGTGCTGGCTGATCGAGAGAATGCAAATAGTGCTGAGTTGCGTATTGCTACTGATTTTGCTGGAACTTATAACGGTCAAGATATCCTGTTTCATGGCTTACTTAACGGTACCGATGGGGCTGTATCAAGCCAAGAAAAATCAGCGGATCATGCCTTTTTAGGTTTGAATAACAATAACGTGAGAGTAGGTTGGGCATCTGCGCCTTACACTCGCTTTGATCACACGTATCAACCTGAACCAGCGGAAGAGGGTGGCGAGATGCCAGACCCCATCACGTTAAACTTTGCTGAGCGTGAGTACATCAGTCGTGGTTTGTGGTTTGATGGCACTAATTACAGCTTAATTGCGCCGCCAGAGCAGGAATACTTAGGTGGTGAAGCACAAATCTTTGCCATCAATGACACCAATTTAGCCGTAGGTAACGCTAGTGTGGCGTTATTCCCAGCTGCTCAAGAGCGAGTAGATGCTTGTATTGAAGACTTTACCCCAGCGTCCAATCGCGCCGTTTATACCTGTATTTGGAATCTTTGGTACGGTTTTCAGCGCGAAGCAGCCTTAGGCGGCTCTTTTACTGCTAATGGCTCTCTTTACGATATGCATGCAGCCGTGTGGCAACTTGATGACCAAGGCCAGGTTATTTCAGAAACTCTGTATCCGCCATTGCGTGAGCGTTCAGAAGATGATGGAGCCTACTGGTCTGCTTATGCTTATGCAGTCAACAACAACGGCATTGCGGTAGGCCAAAGCTGGACTTACTACAACGACGTAGAACAACCGGGCAACCGGATTAAAATGCCAGTGGTTTACCAAAATGGCGAAACTAAAGCGATCACGACAGATGAGGAATACATTTGGGGCTCGGCGACTGCCATCAACGATGAAGATCAGGCAACGGGTTTTGTGATTCGTACCATCCAAGGGGTACGTCGCGCTATTGGCTTTATCTATGATGTAGAAGCTGAAACTTTCGCTGAGTTACCAGGCTTTTTCGAGGGTTCAAGCACCTATCCCAATGCCATCAACAATCAAGGCTTAGTGGTGGGCTCAGGTGAAATCGATTACACCCTGAACGCCGAACGCCGTCGAGTTGGTTTTGTTTATGACTTAAATAATCCAGATGCTGGTTTTATCAACCTCAATGATGCTATTGGTTGCAGTGCGGACTATTACATAGTGTCGGCAGACGATATCAACGAAGATAATCAAATCTTGGCCACCGCGTTAACGACCATCGAAGAAACCACAGAAGAGGGTGAGACCTACACTCGTAATGTCTATGCGACGCTGAAGCTGGATACAGCCGCAGGCGAGGTTACAGGTTGCTCTACTGAGGATGAGATAATTACACGTGAAGGCGCTGCCACATCTCCTTTTGGCTTGATTGCTATGTTCTTGATTGGTGGCCTTATTACTATTCGTCGCTTAATCAAGGTTTAACTGGCAATAATCTTCTAAGTAAAGCCTTCTGACAAACTGGCGTAATATCATCAACTTAACGGTAACGATGATATTACGCCATTTTTTTAGGTTGAACTCCCTGATTAAGTTGCTATCTATTAAAGGGAGAGCAGTCAAAAAAACGTCATGCTCTTGTCATAAATCAAAAACGACAATTGGACGAGGAAGGTAAATATGAAACGACAAAAACGCGATCGCCTCGAACGTGCTCACGCACAGGGGTTCAAAGCCGGAGTATCTGGTCGTTCTAAGGAACTGTGTCCTTATCAAAACCAGGATGTTCGATCTCAGTGGCTAGGCGGTTGGCGCGATGCGATGGAAGCTCGTGGCGTTGGTCTGTTCCGCTGATGCGTCCTCATCAGAAACAGCTACAATAAAGCCGAATGAAATAAGCCCGCATAAGAGCGGGCTTTCTTTTAGCAGGACGAGACACTAACCTTTTAAAAGGTGGAAGTGTCTGTAAATAAACCTACTTTCAAATCTTTTGCAGTATAGATAGTTTTGCCATCCACTTCGACGCGACCATCAGCAATACCCATGTACAATGAACGTTTCAACACACGCTTCATATCGATGTGATAGGTGACTTTTTTCGCCGTAGGTAGAATCTGACCGGTAAACTTCACTTCGCCAACGCCTAACGCGCGACCACGACCGGGGCCACCTAAACAGGCCAAGAAAAAGCCAGTAAGTTGCCACATGGCATCCAAACCTAAGCAACCAGGCATGACAGGATCACCAATAAAATGGCAATCAAAAAACCATAGATCTGGGTTGATATCTAACTCGGCATGAATGTAGCCTTTGTTGTAGGCACCGCCGGTTTCAGTAATTTCTAAAACCCGATCCATCATCAACATATTCGGGGCAGGGAGCTGACTATTGCCGGGACCAAACATTTCGCCACGAGCGCATGCCAGAAGTTCTTCGCGGGTGAAGCTAGACTGTTTCATAAAGACCTTTATTACAGCTAAAGAATAAGTGTTCGCAAATACCCGCTCAGATTAGCGAACACTTGTACGCTTAACAAGTCCGATTTGTTCTTTATTTAAAACCAGCGTTGCCACCATGACGTGGGTTTTTCTATATGCTGTAGTTCGCTAAGTCGTTGTTCTATCTTAGTGTATAGTTGTTTCTGCGGCTCGTTGGTCAATAACTCTAAGGCTGCAGTAACGTGTTCAACGGCATAAATATGAAACTTTTCGGCAGCTACCGCAGCAATCACTTCATGATCAAGATTAAGCTGGCTTAAATTGGCTTGAGGAATGATGACGCCTTGCTTGCCGGTTAGTCCACGCGCTTGGCAAAGCGCAAAATAACCTTCTATCTTTTCGTTGACGGCGCCGATGGCTTGTACTCGACCAAATTGATCGACTGCACCGGTAATAGCTAAACCTTGCTCAATAGGAGCCTCAGCTAGTGCCGACAGCAGACAGCAAAGCTCAGCCAAAGAGGCACTATCGCCATCAACTTCGTGATACGACTGCTCAAATACAATGGTAGCCGACAGACTCATAGCATCATTGCGAGCGAATACATTGGCTATATAGGCACTTAAAATCATCACCCCTTTGGTATGAATACTACCACTGAGCTCTGATTTTCGGTCGATGTCAATAATATCGCCGTCACCGTAATGCACGGTTGCCGTAATCCGGCTTGGCTCACCAAATTCAGACCCACCCGCAGTAACCACGGTTAATCCATTGATCTGGCCGATAACCTGACCACTGGTTTCAATGTAGACTTGACCTTCTAAGATAGCGCGGCGACTCAACTCAGCGATGTAGCCATCACGCTGCTTGCGTTGTTCAAGCACTTGTTCAAGGTGTGCTGCACTAATCTGTTGCTGCTGTTGTTGGGCGGCAATGCCATTGGCTTCACGCAAAAATTGCATTAAGGCGATAGTGTCTAGTGTTAACTCTGTTTGAAAATCAGTCAGACGAGTCGCAAATTTTAACAAGGGCGCAATAGCATCAGGCGCTAATGGACGTACCGCAGCCTCACGCTCAACATAAGCTAAATAGTCAAAATAAGGGGCTAGGGGAGCTTGAGCTAGCGAATAATGAGATGAAAAGTCCGCTAAATAAGGGAATAGGTTATCAAAATCACGGTCTACTTCGCGTAATTGGGCGTAAATATCACGATCCCCTAATAACAATACTTTCAGCTGCACAGGAATAGGTTCTGGCTGGTAATAAGCTGCAATGTGAGCTTCGCCTGGTGCTTGCCAATGCATCATACTGGTACGCAGAACGTATTTTAATTTGCGCCACAAGCCGGGCTGCAAGAACAGCTCTTCGGCATCAATGGCCAGCACGCCACCATTAGCACGCAGCAAGGCGCCGGGCTCAATTAAATGCAGATCAGAAGAAATGGTTCCTTCAACGGATTGAAGCCGAATACTACCAAACAAACTCGCATCGGTAACTCTGTCGCAATAAGTAAAAGGCTCTGGCTGGGCCGGCTGTCGTACCAATATAGTAGCAAGTTCAGCACCGGGCAGATCGTCAAAAGTTTTGTCTGAAATGAGCTCTAAATAGTGCTTTACCCGCGCACTGGTAAAGGTTTCCAGCATATATTCAAGCAACGGTTGTCGAACATTCACGGCGGCTTGTAGAAATTCCCATAGCTTGATGACAAAGCTATCTGCTTGGCCGGCATTTACGTCGATACATAATGGCTGGTTAGCTGAATCCGGATTAGCCACATAGAGCCAATCGCGTTGACTATGAGCGCTTTGCCAGCCTTGTTGCGTAGGTAACTCGGCCAACACATCTAAGGCCCGTAAGCCAGCTGGCGTCACAATAAAACCATGGGCGTAACGACCGCAAATACTTAACGCTTGCTCAATCGCATGAAGCGCTCGCTGTTGCCCAATGAGAGGGTTAGGAGCTGAAGTGACCGGACGTTGTGCCGCCCATTCGGTGAGATTTGGTTGTAAAGCTTGCGCCGCAATCCGCATAATTTGCCGTTCTCCTTTTATAGACAGCTATGATAGCCGAAATAAGGGGTAACTGACCATGTTTGTTAGCGTTTGCGACGCATTTGTAGAGACTTTAAGTGTTAGTTAGTAGTAGGGCGTTCAACTTTGATTGCCTGCACTTGATAACCAGCCTCGCGCAACAAGGCAACCACACCCTGATCACCGCCTAAATGACCCGCACCTACCGCGATGAAACTTGGCTTAGTAGCCATCATTTGCGGTAGTTTTACCACCCAGTCACGGTTTCTGTCACTCAGTAATAGCGCTTCATATTCAGCAAATTCAGGCTGAGCCACGGTATAGGCATATAATTTGTCAGCGTCACCTTGGATATAAAGCTGGTTAAGTTTCTGCATCTCGGCTTGCGAGCTTGCAGGGTCTGAAATCATGTCCCACAACCAGTTAACTTGTTCAGCAACAGGTACTTGGTTAAATAGATCTAATTGAAACAAAGGTGTTTCTAGCTCAGCAATGGTATGCCCACCAAGTTGTGCTTGTTCAGCAAAATAACCGTCATAGGATGCCTGGTGCTGACAGTTCAACTGCATAGGTAAGAGCAAGCTGGTTAAAATAAACGGCCGTAAATGGCCAACCTGAGTTAAATCAGCGCCTAAATTATCAACAAAGTATTGATTCATCTGTTGATGCTGTTCAGCATTCAAAAACTTTCTTAAGTACTGTGCATCGGGCTGCGCAGAATGCTGTTGAAAGACCTGCGCCAAGGCTGGATCCGTTAAATCAATTTCTAGCACCAGTTGCTCAGTTTTAGCAAAAGCTTCAGTCACGCTTGGATCTATGTAGAAGTCATCCTGACAGAGCATATGCATGGTGCCATACAAATAAGATGGTTGAGTCAAATCCTTGCCACTAATTTGATAAAACAAATCAGCCTGAGCGCTAGGCGCAAACAACAAGCTAGAGCTACAAGTCACTGCCATAGCAACGCCAATCACATTCTTAAACCAAGCTTTCATGAATCGTCCTTAAATTGAGATGTCGTTAAATTTTCAATAACGAATACTAGGTGAGAGAGCTAAAACCAACAAGCAGCAAGCTACCGAAAAACCGTAACCAAAGGTTTCTAACTTGGCCTTATTCAGCTTGTTGAACGCCGAATAAGGCGGTAATGCCAAAGGAAAGAAATCTACCGCCATCTTCATGATTATATGATTGCGTATAATGTATATTATGTTAAATCATTTATTATTATTATCTTTAACGAGATGTGATGACTTACATTTCTAAAAGATTCTTAGCTAGTTCTGAATTTAAATCCGCTTTACTCCACATAGAGTTCATAGCTTTTCAGATTAGTTTGCAGGCCTGGCAAATGTAGCTAATTAAAACTCTCATCCTTAGCTTCATTAAACTTAATGATAGCAACTCACCTCTCTGTAACTTATCTCCCTGCAACTAAAATTCATCTAGCACCGGTAGCGTTATTTGGGTTTCTTGGTGGGCGCTTCTTAGTGTTCATCGATTTGTTTTCGCTATTCAAAAAAAAGCCCCGCATCAATGCGAGGCTTTTATAAACTTTCGATAGTGAGCCGTTAAGTGATTACAACTCCCCGGCTTTTTCCATTTCATCAGCCAGACGATCACTTTCATCAGCACGTGGTTTGGTGAAACGTGCAATAGCTAGGTACATAACCGGCGTTAAATATAAAGTGAATACCACAGCAAAAGCCAAGCCACCAAAGACGACCCAACCAATAGCATTACGGGCCTCAGCCCCTGCACCCATGGAAAGGATCAGTGGTAATGCGCCTAGCAAGGTAGATACCAAGGTCATCATAATCGGCCGCAAACGAATTGCCGCAGCATTTTCGACTGCCTCACGTACGGATTGTCCGTGGTCGCGCAGTTGGTCCGCAAACTCAACTAGCAAAATGGAGTTTTTCGCGATTAAGCCAATCAACATAACTAAACCGATTTGCGAGAAAATATTGATTGAGGTACCCGTCACAAACAACGCAAACAAGGCTGCAGCTATGCCAAAAGGTACTGTGGCCATTACAACTACGGCACTATTCACACTTTCAAACTGCGCTGCTAGTACTAGAAAGACGATAACAAAGGCCAAGATGTAAGTTAAGGCTACTTCCCGTTCGGTTTCTTCGTAAGCTTCCGCCTCACCTAACATCACTAAACCAATCCCACTCGGCAATTCTTCAGCTGCTAATTGTCTTAGTTTATCAACCACATCTTCGATCGGCATGGATTCTGGTAACTGCATGTCAATCTCGATAGCACGCCGTTGTGCGCGTCGGCCAAGGTCTGCGGCAACACCTTCTTCTGAAATGGTCGCAATACTTGAAAGAGGCACTAAACCTGACGCTGATGACCCCACATAAAGATTCATTAAATCGGAAGGATCATTAATCAGGCTGCGTTGTGCTTGCAGAATGATCCGCACGGACTGATCGCCCACGTTCAAATCGGCAACATTATCGCCATTAATCGCGGCGCGTAATGTCGTCGAGATGTCACTCAGCGGCACCCCGAGCTCTTCTGCGCGTTTGCGATCAATATTGACCCGTAACTGCGGCTGCGTAGGCTGATACGAAATTCGCGGAAAACCAACCTCTGGTAAATCTTTTTGAATGCGTGCGGTATATTTCTTCGCAGCTGCAAAAATGGTTTGGTAGTCCTCACCCGTTAACGCCACTTGTAAACCACCACCTTGGCCACGCAGGTTAAGGCTATTAGAACCGAAGGCGCGAGCTGGAGCCCCAGGAATATTGGTCAGCGGCCCGTTTATTTCATTAATGATATCTTGTTGCGAACGCTCGCGCTGCTCCCAATCCGTTAACCGTACGGTGATGAACACTAGGTTTGGATCCCACTGCCCTACGGTTGTATTGATACTATCGACATCGCCACCGTTGACGTATGGCAATAGAATTTCTTCCATTTGCCGCGCTTGGCGGTCCATAAAATCAATCCCAACACCATCAGGGCCACGGGCGAAGATACGAATGGTGCCACGGTCTTCTGATGGCATTAATTCACTATCTACATTGCTGTACGACCATACCGCTGAAATTGCAATCAAAGTACAAGCAATGAACACCCACCAAGCCTTATCTAATGCAAAATGAAGGGTTTTGGCATAGCCATCACGAAGCTTCCCGCCCCATTGCTGCAACTTATTCGCTTGTTTTTCTTCTTTAAGCGGTAACCGGGCGGTCAAAGCTGGTACTAATGATAGCGCCACAAACGATGAGATAATGACTGCGGCTGCTAACACCCCGCCAAATTCACGGAATAAGCGCCCCGCTGTCGAAGGTAAAAAAGCAATAGGAACGAACACCGCTACTAACACTGCAGTCGTAGCGATAACCGCAAAGAACACTTCACGAGTACCAACCACTGCGGCAGCGCGAGCGCCCAGCCCCATGGTGCGGCGTCGTTGAATATTCTCGGATACCACGATGGCATCATCGACAATCAAGCCCGTTGCCAACACCAACGCCAACAAGGTCAAAATATTGATGGAGAAACCTAGTGCCCAAATCACTGCGATAGAACCAATGAGGCCCACCGGAATAGCTAAAGAAGGCACAATGGTTGCTCGGCCTGAACCGATGAACACCCACAAGGTGGCAACCACTAGTAAGATAGTTAAAGCAAGAGAAACAAAGACTTCTTCTACTGAGCTGCGGATAAACTTGGCGTCATCTGAGGTGACTTCAATTTCGAGTTCAGGAAACTGAACCTTGAGTTTTTCGACGAGAGCCAACACTTCATCAGAGATCTCAATGGTGTTAGAGCGAGCCTGCCGAATAATACCAACCCCAAGCACAGGCTTACCATCAAGGCGCACCATGCTACCTGCATCCGCGGGGCCAAAATAAACCGTAGCAACATCACCAACTCGGGTATCGCCACGAATAACGATATCTTCAACATCTTTAACAGTAACTGAGCTAGCATCTGCTCGCACGATAAGTTGTTGATCCGTCGATTTTAAGCTACCCGCGGGTACATCAAACGGAGCTTGTCGTAAAACTTGCGAAACATCGGTAACGGCAAGGTTATAACTAGCTAAACGTAACGGATCTAAAATAACCCGTAACACCCGCGCCCGATCGCCGTTAAGGCGCACATCGGCAACACCAGGAACCCCTAAAAAAGCTGGAGCTATGTCAGTCTCGACGCGTTCCGTGAGGGTTTCAAGATCCAGCGTCGAGCTAGAAACGGAGAGGTTTACCACAGCTTGAGAATCATTATCAGCTTTAATAATGGCAACATTCTCAACTTCTTCCGGCAACATCCGCTGTACTCGACTCACAGATTCACGGGTTTCGTTGGCGGCATCATCAAGATCCACACCGGGTCTGAATTCAACCACAATGCGTGAGCTACCCTCTTCGCTCGACGCTCGTATCGACTTCACGCCGCTCACTCGAGCGACAGCGCCCTCAAGCTGACTGGTAACTTCAGTATCGACAGTTTCTGGTGCAGCACCTGGGAAACTTGCCGAAACGGTCAATAACGGTCGGTCTACATCAGGAAGTTCGCGAACTTCAACGCCATTAATAGCTGCATAGCCCGCAATGATGATAAGTAAATTAAGAACAATAACTAAAATCGGCCGGCGGATTGATAACGACGGGAGATCATTGAGTTGCGGGGTCCATTTCATGGCTGTGCCGCCTCTTTATTCAGTGGGTTTAAGGCTTGGCCTGGACGTAATGCCTGAACGCCCTCAACCACCAGTTCGTCACCTAACTGTAACGCTCCATCAACTAAGGCTCGGCCAGCGAGACGCTGCCGAATATCCACATCAACGCGAGTGGCCTTGCCATCTTTGTTCAGCCACACATAGGCGCCGTCGGCACTCCACATCAGCGCAGCTTCTGGTACCACAGCATAACTGTCGCCTTGCATTTCTAGCGCCACTCGAAAGCTCATACCCGGCCGGAACTGATCGTTACTGTTATCCATCACCGCCCGAACCCGTAACGTTCGGTTGGTGGCATCGATCCGAGAATCAATCTCTACGATGTCAGCCGGATAAGCGGCTTCTCGGGCATTCCATGGGCGCACGAACAATTCTGCCTGGTTCATGAGCATTTCCATGGCTGCTTCAGGCGCGCGAAAATCAACAAACAGCCGATCACGCTGATCAATGGTGGTGATTAAGGTCTGTGGATTTATGCGATCGCCAACTTCAACGTCAGTGATACCAACAACGCCACTAAAAGGAGCAATCACGCGGCGGTCGTTAATTTCGTCGGCAATTTCTTTCAAGGTAATCTCAAGCAGGTCGCGGGCTGTGATAGCATCATCAAGTTCACTCTGCGGCACGGCTCCTTGCGCGCGGCTTTTTTGCAGCCGTTCTACGGTGCGTTCAGCATCCGCTAACTGAATCTGCGTTCGCTGTAAGGCGATTTGTTCACGGCTATCGTCTAGTTGAACCAACACAGCACCCTGTTCTACCCGATCGCCAGGCTTGAAATTGACCGCCTTAACTTCATCGGTAACCGCGGGATACAACGCCACTGAGCGCACTGCTTCAGCATAACCGACGGCGTCAACACGACGTTGAATGCGTTCAAAACCAATCGATTCCGTTAATACAACTGCAGCACGATCACCACCCCATTGCTGGGCTTGTACCTGAGCTGGTAGCCCCTGCAAGAGTATAATGGTGCTTACTATTAAGCTGGTTTTGGTTAACAACCGCATTCCCTGTGTCCTTTACAAAATTGTGTCAGTTTACGAATAGTCTTATTTGAACAAATTTGATCAAAAAAGGCCGCTCATGTTCGATGAACGGCCTTTTCTTTACGCCCAAAGTTTTATAAGTGTAACTAATTATTTTTTCTTGATGATTTCAGTTAATCCAGCCACCGCACCACCAATATCTGCAAGCTGTGCCGGCAAGATTAAGGTGTTTGTTTCTTTCGCTAAATTACCGAACTCTTTCACATATTGTTCAGCAACCCGCAAGCTAACCGCATCCTGCCCACCTGGCTCTTGGATTGCTGCGGCAATTTTACGTAGACCTTCCGCAGTAGCAGTGGCAATCAGCTCGATTTCTTGCGCACGACCTTCGGCTTCGTTGATTTGCTTTTGTTTTTCCGCCTCAGACAAATTGATCACTTCTTGCTTGTGACCTTCTGAAACGTTGATCATCGCCTGGCGTTCACCCTCAGATTTCGCAATAGCGGCTCGACGTTCTCGTTCAGCCCGCATTTGTTGTTCTAATGCATCTTTAATACTCATCGGCAACTCAATATCAGAAATCTCATATCTTAAGACTTTGATACCCCATGGCGCGGCCGCTTCATCTAATGCTTGCACTACCACTTCGTTAATTTGCGCTCGCTCTTCAAAGGTTTTATCAAGATCCGTCTGGCCAATTACAGAACGCATGGTCGTTTGTGCTAGCTGAGACGCCGCATAACGGTAATCGTTAATGCCATAACTTGCCTTGTGCGCATCAACCACTTGGATATAAAGGACACCATTAATGCCTACTTGGATGTTATCGCGGGTAACACAGGCTTGGCGTTCTACGTCAATCACTTCTTCTTTTAACGTGTGCTGGTAGGCTACTTTGTCGATAAAAGGAATAAGGAAGTGGAAACCAGAATCTAAAGTTCGGTTGTATTTCCCTAAGCGCTCAATGACAAAATTAGAACGTTGCGGCACAATGCGCGCCGATTTCAGAATAATGATGATGGCGGCCAGCGCAAAACCAAGCGCTAGTACCGAATTGACGTTTATAATAGATTCGTTCATGTAGTTATCTCGCTCGTTAATTTTAACTCTAGTATCGATTTACCGCCGCAAACTTTCTTATCACTAGGCTTTTGTTTTTCGGTTTTTATTGTTCGCCATGAGTGTTAGCTGCTGCAGCTCGTTTTAGCTTTTCTTTTTGTACCGTCAACTGGATACCTTCATTGGCGACCACCCATGCGGTATCACCTGCTTCTAATTCATCTTCAGAAAAAGCATCCCACTGCACTCCATTAAGAGTTACCCGGCCGGCACCATGACGAAACCCTTTCACAACCGTAACCCGAGCACCGATATCGCGTTGAAAATTCGGTTTAGATTCGTCCTCATCTGCCGTATAACCGGAAAACCACTGTTTTATCCGGCCTCGCGCCAACCATAACAGAGCCAAGCTCACAATTCCGAAAACTGCAAACTGTGTTGCGATTTGATCAATCAATCCCCAATGCAAAAGCAGCCCAGTAACTATCGCCCCAATCCCCAGAAACACTGCAATGACGCTGGTTAGCATGAGTTCTGATAGAATGAGAATAACTCCAATGATTATCCAAATTAAGGCTATGGACATAGGTCTAATCCTTTGATTATTGCGTTATCGCTAAGCCAATATAGCATGCAAAACCTGGTTATGAATCGCTTAATTGTTTCAATTAGTGTCTTAAAAATAACTTGTGCTTGTGCCGCGCATTAATGTTGCTTGGTGCTGAATTCGAATACGTAAGGTGATAGCTGTTGTTCGCCATTTAACAGCGGTACCGTCACCCGCCATTGCATCAGAGGTTCAGCACAAGCACCCAATAACAGCTCGGCCTGCCAGCGAGTCTGCGTTTGTTGCTGCCAAACTAACGGAATCGCTCCCATATACATATTCACTCCCGTAACTTTACTTAATTGCGGCTGTACCTGCTCTGGCAAGGTTAACTGGATAAGGATAGGCTGCTCTACCATAGTTTGATCTGGATCAATTTGATGGAAGATTTTTGTATCTGCGCTATGCTGAACCTGTGGCACTTTGTCGCTGCAGCCATACAAGAACACCATGCTGCAAACCACGAAAATAAAGACCTTGGTTTTCATGGGGGTATAATCTACCTTGGTTAAAGGGTATTTTTAACTGGTCAAATTTCCACCAAACGCCCGAAAGGCTTGATTTTTTCTCGGTTTTGACCTGTATTTTTTTGGTTAATGACCGTAAAATGGCATCGCTACTCAAACTACTTACTCAGTAGCTTGCTAGCAACTAATTATTATCACGTTACTCTGTCTCCTTAAATCAGAGCATCAACGCGGAATCCAAAAATGAGCCATACGAATCCACAACAAATTGAATATAACCTAAAGGTCGTCCGGCAGTTTGCTGTGATGACTGTAATTTGGGGAATCATTGGCATGTCACTGGGCGTATTTATTGCCGCTCAGCTGATCTGGCCTGAACTAAACTTTGATACCCCTTGGCTAACGTATTCTCGTCTTCGTCCGTTGCACACTAATGCGGTTATTTTCGCATTCGGTACTTCGGCCCTGATGGGAACATCGTTCTACATTGTCCAGAAGACTTGTAAGACAGCTTTATTTTCGAACAAGCTAGCTTCCTTTGTATTTTGGTCATGGCAAACCGTTATTGTTTTGGCGGTTATTACGTTACCACTAGGCTTAACCTCTACTAAAGAGTACGCTGAATTAGAATGGCCAATCGACATTCTGATCGCCCTCTCTTGGGTAGCCTACATCATTGTGTTCTTTGGTACTTTGGTAAAACGCCGTACCTCGCATATTTATGTAGCTAACTGGTTCTACGGTGGCTTTATCGTAACTATCGCTGTGTTACATATTGTGAACAGCATGGCAGTACCAGTGTCACTAACCAAATCTTACAGCCTCTATTCAGGTGCTGTGGATGCGATGGTGCAATGGTGGTATGGCCACAACGCGGTAGGCTTTTTATTGACGGCTGGCTTCTTAGGTATGATGTACTACTTCGTTCCTAAACAAGCTGAGCGTCCGGTGTATTCGTACCGGTTGTCGGTGGTTCATTTCTGGGCCCTTATCTCTTTGTACATCTGGGCCGGCCCGCACCACTTACACTACACAGCGTTGCCAGATTGGGCACAGTCGTTAGGTATGGTGATGTCGGTGATTCTGTTCGTGCCTTCTTGGGGCGGTATGATCAACGGTATCATGACCTTGTCAGGTGCTTGGCATAAGCTGAAAACTGATCCAATTTTACGCTTCCTGATCGTCTCTTTGTCATTCTACGGCATGTCGACCTTCGAAGGTCCGATGATGGCAATCAAATCAGTAAATGCCCTATCGCATTACACTGACTGGACGGTAGGCCACGTACACTCTGGTGCTTTAGGCTGGGTAGCGATGATCACTATCGGTTCATTGTATTACCTGATTCCACGCCTTTGGAGCCAAACCCAAATGCACAGCGTAAAATGGATTAACGTACACTTCTGGTTGCATACCATTGGTGTGGTTCTCTACATTGTTGCGCTATGGATTTCAGGGGTGATGCAAGGCTTGATGTGGCGTGCAGTAAACGCAGCTGATGGTACTCTTACCTACAGCTTCGTAGAGAGCGTAGAAGCCTCTTATCCGTTCTGGTTCATTCGCTTTGTCGGTGGCCTGTTCATTGTTGCTGGGATGATCTTGATGGCAGTTAACTGCTATCGCACCATCCGTGCCGGTTCTCCAACCGTCGAGACTCTCGATGTTGAGCCAGCTCCAGCACACACTGCACCTCAGTCAGCGTAAGGAGTCGACTTATGAGCAAGAACGTAAAACACGAATTTGTTGAAAAGCGCGTTGGCTGGTTAGCCGTTTTCATGACTATTGCCATCTCTATCGGTGGCTTAGTGGAGATCACCCCGTTGCTGTTTCAAAAGCAGACTAACGAGCCAGTGTTAGGTCTTCAGCCCTACACCGCGTTAGAAATGGAAGGTCGTGACATTTATATTCGCGAAGGCTGTAACAACTGCCATAGCCAAATGATTCGTCCTTTCCGTGCCGAAACTGAACGTTACGGTCACTACTCACTTGCTGGTGAGCACGTTTGGGAGCATCCGCATTTGTGGGGTTCTAAGCGTACTGGTCCAGACTTAGCGCGAGTTGGTGGACGTTACAGTGATGAGTGGCACTATGTTCACTTGATGAATCCTCGCGATGTGGTGCCTGAGTCAAATATGCCTGCATTCCCGTGGTTAGCAGAAAACACCTTAGACGGTGAGTTAACTGCGAAGAAACTTGAAACATTCCGCTCGTTCGGGGTGCCTTATACCGACGAAGATATCGCCGGTGCCAAAGCTGCAGTTGAAGGTAAAACAGAAATGGAAGCCTTGATTGCATATTTGCAGGTACTAGGAACTGGCTTGACACAGGCTAAGTAAGATGGATTACATCACTTGGCGTAGTTTTTACACCGTTTTAGTTTTCGTACTGTTTATCGGTGTGGTTTGGTGGGCTTATAGCAAAGGTAGCAAGAAGCGCTTTGATGAGGCTGCCAATTCAATCTTTGACGAAGATGAATTAACCACAACCAATAAGAGTACTAAACAGGAGTCTAAGAATAATGAGTAGCTTCTGGAGTGCATGGATAATCGTGCTAACACTGGCCTTCTTGGTTGGTATTATCTGGCTGTTGCGTTGGAACATGTCAAATTATACCCACATCAAAGAAGGCGAACTGATGGACCACGAGTTCGACGGTATTGTGGAGATCAATAACCCACTACCGCGCTGGTGGATGATTCTGTTCTGGATCACTATCGTGTGGGGTTTTGTTTACCTAGCGTTGTATCCAGGTTTGGGTAACTTTGCCGGCTTACTGGGTTGGACCAGCTCTAACCAAGAAGTATTGTCATTAGAAGAGTCTCGAGCAGCCACCAAGGCTAATCGCGAAGCAGGTCTAATCGTACAGTATGACCGTGAAGTGGATTACGCAGATGAAACCTACGGACCAATTTTTGCGGCATTATCAGCTCGTCCAATTGAAGAGCTAGCGCAAGATGAGGAAGCAACCGAGATTGGCCAGCGCTTGTTTTTACAAAACTGCGCACAATGTCATGGTTCTAACGCGATGGGTGGCAAAGGCTTCCCTAACCTAACGGACGATGATTGGTTATATGGCGGTTCACCAGATGCCATCAAGCATTCTTTGATTGCTGGCCGCCGTGGTGCTATGCCAGCTTACGCAGGCCAGTTTAGCGATAAACAAATTACAGAATTAGCCAACTACGTATTAAGTTTAAGTGGTCGTAAAGTTGACCCAGAACTTGCTGCGGCAGGTAAAGCAAACTTTGTGATTTGTTCCGCATGTCATGGTCAAGATGGTAAAGGTAACTACGCCTTAGGCGCACCTAACCTGACTGACAACATTTGGTTGTACGGTAATTCACAAGAAACTATCGAAGAAACCTTACGTCACGGTCGTAACGGTGTGATGCCTGCCTGGAAAGATATTCTAGGAGAGGATAAGATACACGTTATTAGCGCGTACGTTTACGGGCTGTCGCAGGACTAATCGAAAAACCCCGCTCCTGCGGGGTTTTTTATTTTAACCACCTTGTGGAGGTGTCTAACCTATGGAAAAACCTTGGTACAAGCAGTTCTGGCCCTGGTTTCTGATGTCACTGCCATTTTCAGTGATTATTGCAATGATTATCACCCTGACCATTGCCGCTCGATATGGCGACAATCCTATGGTGGTGGATGATTATTATAAGAAAGGACGAGGCATTAACGCTGAAGTAGAGCGTGTACAAGCTGCTCAAGCATTAGGAATTGAATTTGATTTTAATCAGGTGGATCAGCAATTCACCCTGCGCTACCGTGGCGATAAGCCGCAGCAATTAACCGCACTCACGGTTAATTTTTATCATAGTACGCAATCAGATAAAGACTTTTCGCAAGTGTTAACAGCCGACGCTCAAGGCGTATTTAAAGGTGATTTACCCGCAACTGAAGCCGGTAAATGGACCATCACCATCACGCCATTTGATGATAGCTGGCGTTTATCGCAATCATTAAATCTACCAGCCTATCGCACCATCGTGCTTGAACCCTTAACTTACGGCGTCTAACCGCATGAGCAAAGTGCTTCCCGAAGCCCCTCCGGGGCTTTGTTTTCACTGCTTGCAGCCACTTCCTGATGATGGTGGCTATCAAGTGGTTATCGCTGATCAACAACGTCCCGTATGTTGTTATGGCTGTCAGGCGGTCGCAGAGACCATTGCGCAGCAAAACCTACTGCACTTTTATCAATATCGTGATACCAGTAATCCCCTCGCTATTCCATTGGTGCCAGAAGAACTGCAGCAACTTAGCGCTTATGATGACGAGCAATTACAACAACAATTTACTCGCACTCATGACGATCAATCGCGCAGCATGACACTGTCTGTAGAAGGTATGACCTGCTCGGCTTGTGCTTGGCTTATTGAACAGCACTTAGCTCGAATCGCCGGCGTTGTGCAAGCACAAGTGAACGCAACCACTGAACGTGTGCATATTACTTGGGTGCCAGCACAGGTTAAATTAAGTACCTTGCTACAAGCAATTGCGCAATTAGGGTACCGCGCTCTACCCTTTCAATCCGCCACCCAAGAGCAAGATTTCAAACGTAAACGCCGCTATTTTATTAATCGGCTTGGAGTGGCTGGTTTAGCCACCATGCAAGTGATGATGATAGCAGTTGCCTTGTATTTCGGGGTGCTGTCGGAATTTGACGAAAACTTGAAGCAATTTATGTGGTGGATTAGTTTGTTATTCGCCACGCCTGTATTGCTCTACAGCGCCCAACCTTTCTATTTAAGCGCGCTGCGCAGTATTCAAGCCCAGCGGCCCAATATGGACGTTCCCGTTAGTATTGCTCTGCTTGGTGCTTATGGGGCCAGTGCTTATGCCACCATCACTCATCAAGGTGAGGTGTATTTTGAATCCGTAGCCATGTTCACCTTCTTCTTATTGGTTGGACGCTATTTAGAATTATTAGCCAAACAAAAAGCGCTCAGCGCTGCTGCCAATTTAATTAAATTACTGCCAGCAGTGGCGGACCGTGAAGGCGCTGATGGTGAGATTGAGACCGTTCCAGTCAGTCAGTTACACCCGGGTGATGTGATTCGCGTACTCTCGGGCCATACACTACCGGCTGATGGTACCCTGTTGGACGGCACCGCATTAGTGAACGAAAGTGTGCTTACGGGCGAAAGTCGACCGGTACAAAAGCACAGGGGTGAGACCATGCTGGCTGGCAGCATCAACCAGCAGCAGACGGCTAGATTACAAGTAACTGCGATCCAACAAGATACCGTGTTGGCTAGTATTATCGCCCTACAAGATTTAGCGCTGTCACGCAAACCTAAACTAGCCCAAGTAGCTGAACGCCTGGCCAATCAGTTTGTCGTACAGGTACTTATTATGGCGGCACTTACGTTTCTTATATGGACCTGGATTGATCCGGCTGAAGCCTTTTGGGTAACCCTAGCGGTGTTAGTTGCCACCTGCCCTTGCGCCCTAGCCTTGGCCGCACCAACCGCTGTAACTGGAGCCATTCATAAATTAAATAAATCCGGCGTGCTGTTACGCAACGCCGATGTATTGCAAGTACTGCAGCAAGTCAAAACTGTGTTTGTTGATAAAACCGGCACCTTAACTAGCGGTGAGTTTAAACTACAACAGAGCTATGTTGCTCCTTGTAGCCCCTATGCGAGTGATCAGCTGCATGCCATAACCCAGGCGTTAGAGCACTACAGTGAACATCCTTTAGCACAACCGTTACGCCAGTTAACCACTACGAAATGCCAAGTTAGCCAAGTAGAAACCATCACTGGTGCTGGCTTGCAAGGTATTTGGCAGAACCAATCGGTACGTTTGGGCAGCTTAGCTTTTATTCAGCAGTGGCACCCCGAGTATCAGCCTCATTTACCTCAGGCGCAGGTGTTCTTAGCCAGTGTGGCTGGGGTGTGGGCCGAGTATCAGGTTGGCGATCAGCTTCGCAGCGATGCACAAATAGGTGTTGCCCGTCTGCAACAAGCCGGCTTCAAGGTAGTGATGTTAACCGGTGATCGATTAGAGCTGGCACAACCCATAGCACAACAATTAGGAATCACAGAAGTACAAGCTAACTGTCTACCAGCAGATAAACTCGCCTATGTGAGTGAGGCGCAACAGCAGCATCCGGTCATGATGATTGGTGATGGCATCAATGATGGGCCAGTTTTAGCCCAAGCTGATATTTCAGTCACCTTTGGCCATGCCGCTGATTTAGCGCGAACGGCAGCTGATGTGGTACTGATGCGTAATCAATTTAGTGCGGTGTTAAGCTTTGTTGACATAGCGGCCAAGAGCCGGACCATCCTGCGACAAAATATCATCTGGGCGTTGGTTTATAATGTCGGTATATTGCCAGTTGCTATGTTTGGTCTGGTAACCCCCTACATCGCCGCCATTGGTATGTCGGTTAGCTCGCTTATTGTGTTGCTTAATTCATTAAGGCTGTATCGATAATTATGGATAGTTTATACGTACTTATTCCCATCGCGATTTTATTTGTCATCATTGCCGTCGGGATCTTCTTATGGGCTGTGCGCAGTGACCAATTCGAAGATCTCGAGCGCCAAGGCATGAATGTTTTGCTTGATGATGACGGCCCCAAAGCTGCGTCTGCTGCCAAGCCTCAACAGCCATCGGATAAGCCAGATGCAGATTGATGCTGTTGCAGCATTGCTGATGGGCTTAGCTGGTGCCGGGCATTGTTTAATGATGTGTGGCGGGCTTGCCGGAGCGCTCAGTGGCAACGCCTCCCTACCTAGACTGTTAGCCTACAATGCTGGGCGTATTAGCTCCTACACTATCGCTGGAGCTATCATCGGTGCGGCTGCCAGCCAAATCATGCAAAATATGCCCGACGGACTGGTCTACTTACGCTTGCTTGCTGCCTTCTTTTTATTGGTTTTGGGCCTTTATTTAGGCGGATGGTGGCTTGGCTTGCAACGCCTAGAAAAGCTAGGAGTACCCTTGTGGCGTGCGTTACAACCGGTTGCCGTTAAATTTCGCCAAGCTCAATCCATGCCTGCACTCTATTTGGCCGGCATGCTTTGGGGCTGGTTACCTTGTGGGTTAGTTTACAGCGCCCTTAGTTGGGCAGCCTTAAGCGGATCCGCCAGCCAAGGTGCACTCTATATGGCGCTATTTGGCCTAGGCACCTTGCCTGCGATGGTTGCGTTTGGTTGGTTCAGTCAAGCGGTGCAGGCGTTTCTTAAATCACAAGGTTTCAAACAACTGATGGGGATCATTATGATCCTATACGCAGCTTGGACTGCCATCATTGCGCTACGGCAACTGGGAATATTGCATTAGCATGCGTTATGATATGGATGTTTAAGTTATTGTTAGCTAAACTCAAAGCAGGTTAAAAATACCGAGTTCCAACTCGCCATGACAGCGTGGAGATAGTGCTATGAGTTGCGTTGCTAATATTCTGGTGGTGTTAGATCCTGAACATCAACAACAAAAGGCCCTCAATCGAGCCCTACAGCTTGCTCGAATAAGTGGTGCCCGCATGACTATCATGCTATCCATTTATGATTTCTCCTATGAAATGACCACGATGCTTGCAGCTGATGAACGCAATGTGATGCGAGATAGTTTGATTGCGGATCGTAAAGCTTGGATAGCTGATTTGCTCGAAGACTATAATACTCGCGATATCGCGATCGAAATCAAAGTAGTCTGGCATAACCGTCCCTTTGAAGCCATTATCGAAACCGCCATCCAGGGGCAACATGATGTGATTGTAAAAGCAACCCATGTGCGGGACGGCTTCGCTACCTTATTTTTTACCCCTACGGATTGGCATTTGTTACGTAAAGCACCTTGCCACGTGCTGCTGGTAAAAGAACATGACTGGCCAGAGCAAGGCAAAGTACTGGCCGCTATCCACACCACCGGTGAACATCAACATCATCAGTCGCTGAATCAACGGGTAACTGAAGCAGCACAAAAGTTTGCCGGCTGTTTATCTAGTGAAGTTCACTTGGTCAATGCTTACCCAGGCGCGCCCATCACTATTGCCGCAGAAATTCCCGAATTTGACACCACCAACTACCGGCAAGCTATTGAAGATAATCACCGTCTCGCATTAGCTGAGCACGCTCGTGCTTATGGTATTCCTGAAAGCGCGCAACATGTCTTAGAGGGCTTGCCCGAACAGGTTATTCCAGAACTTGCAGAGCAGCTAGATGCCGAACTGGTGGTACTTGGAACCATTGGCCGTACCGGTTTTAGTGCCGCTCTACTTGGTAACACTGCAGAACATGTCATCCAGACCATTAATTGTGATTTGTTGGCAGTAAAACCGGAAGGATTTGTGTCGCCAGTTGAGGTATAATCGCCGCCAATTTTTGTTAGGCCAATGCAACACAGGGTACTTATGAGCGCAGCAAGCAATACTGCCAAAGAGAAAAAGCAGCAGTATAACTTCAACAAATTGCAAAAACGTTTACGTCGCAAAGTGGGCGAAGCTATTAGCGACTTTAATATGATCGAAGATGGCGATCGCGTTATGGTGTGCTTATCGGGTGGTAAAGATAGCTACACCTTGCTCGATATTTTGCGCTTTTTGCAGCGTATTGCTCCTATCAAGTTTGACATCATTGCGGTGAATTTAGACCAAAAGCAACCGGGGTTCCCGGAGCATATTTTACCCGAGTATTTAGCTAACGAAGGCGTGGATTTTCGCATTATTGAAGAAGATACCTACAGTATCGTAAAAGAAAAAATCCCGGCCGGCAAAACCACCTGTTCGCTCTGTTCGCGTCTACGTCGTGGTATTTTGTATCGGGTAGCCTCAGAGTTGGGTGCTACCAAGATTGCATTGGGGCATCACCGTGATGATATGCTAGAAACCATGATGCTGAATATGTTTTATGGCGGCACCATGAAATCAATGCCACCTAAGTTAGTCAGCGACAATGGTCAGCACGTGGTGATTCGTCCATTAGCTTATGCCAGCGAAAAAGATATCAGCAAATATGCTGAGCAGATGGCCTTTCCGATTATTCCGTGCAATTTGTGTGGCAGCCAAGAAAACCTGCAGCGTAAAGTCATTAAAGAATTACTTAAGAGCTGGGATAAACAGTACCCAGGCCGAATTGAAAGTATGTTCAGTGCGCTACAGAACGTGGTGCCATCTCATTTAGCCGATGCTAAGCTGCATGACTTTAAAAATATTGTTGCCACCGGCGAAGCTAATCAAGATGGTGATACCGCCTTTGATCATAGTACTCCAACAGCCTTTCTAAATTACCGTGGCGATGGCGATGATGGCGAAACCACCGACCGCACTAGCGATGCTAACAATGCGGCCAGTAGCCTTGGTGTTATTCAGGTGCGGATGGTGAACTAACAGTATCCGTATTCTGAGGGGCAATGTCGTCGTTTACGGCGGCGTTGCCACTAGCTAACACATCCATAATGATTGGCCGATTAACCCGAATCATGGCGTTCAACTCAGCGATATACTCTTCCCCGCGTTCTGAATAGCTCAGTAACCCTGGCGTTAAATCTAAAGCTCGTACATCGCGGCCTTGCGCACGTCGCTCAGCGCGTAGTGAGCGTAAATCAAAGTACGCTGGATGAGTGTTGATATTACGCAAATAACTGCGCACCGAGGCATTCACTGAAGCAAACTTGCGAACTTCATGCCGGGCTTCATCGGCACGGGCATCGGGCACCAAGCCACAGCCCTTGGTAAAACACCATTGACCGAATAAATTCAAAGCATCCTGCGCAAATCGAGAAGCTCCCCAACCGGATTCATTTGCAGCTTGAACTAACACCAGTGTTTCAGGTACCAAATCGACACGGCGCAATAACAGCTCAAATAATTCGTTGGCCTGTTCAATATCGCCATCAATACCATAGTCATCAGCTATTTTTAACAACCAAGCTTGTTCTTTTGCGCTCCATTGGGATTTTTGTTGCAAAGCCAAGATACGCTCGCGGTCGAGTTCTATTTGGGCATTTTCTGCCTGTACCAAAGGTGCTAAAAAGGCAAAAAAAGCTTTTTTCTTGTCGCGTACATCTGCGTACCCACTAAAATCTGGTACTTGGGTGACTACAGGCACATTTAACAGCGCCTGCCCTGCTGTTGTCTTGCTTAGTTGTTCGCTTGATGTAACTTGATGTAATTGTGTTGGCAACCACACTGCGACAGCTATCACAACTGCAACTAAGATCCAAAATAACTTGCGCATGAAAACTCCATGTTTAGGTTTATCAGTCTGTTAAACAAAAGCCCCACCGGCGCTGCAGATGGGGCTGTCGTAAAACCAACATAAGTGGTTGATCAAGCATTATTGATGGTCATTCACTACCACTTCAGCTTGTCCTTCTGCTGCCGCACAACCAATCAGGGTGTGATACAACACGCCATTTAGGTTGTACAACATAGGAATAGTAAATAATAAGCCTAGGCCCAACGGTAACGCAGAGATAAACATAATAATCCACATCACCAAATATAAACCTAATACGCGCCACATTTGCTTATTGATCACCAGTAGCGATGCAATGATGGCTCGCCATGCGCTTAATCCGCGGTCTAATACCAAAGGTACGGCCAAGGTAAAGGCGATTTGAAAATAGATCAAAACTAATGCCATCAGCGTAAAGCCTAGCACCATACTCACGAATGAACCTAAAAAGACCAAAGTAGCAGCCGCTACTACCATGATCGCAGTGGTCACTATAACAATCAAAACCAATTGTGGAGTAGACGCGAAAACTTGCTTCAGTTGGCCAAAGTTCGTTTTTAAATCAGCACCGTTACGTAAGCCAATAAGCACTAGCATAGCAACAAAAGGAGCTAGAATGGCTTGGTTGATCAAGTTTGAAAGTACGATGTTGGTCCAGCTAATACTGGCCCAATTCACTTCGCCAGAATCGTCAACCACAACATCGCTAGTAGGTAACAGTGCTTCCACCAAGCTACCAACAACCATACTAATTAAAATAACCACCACCCCTGCTATCAATAACATCGGTAATGAGCGTAAAGTGATATCCCACGCACGTTGCAATAATTGACCTATCGCAAAGCTTTTTTCACCGCGTAGCGCCGCAGCAAAATCACCAGGGGGAACATCATAATTTGGATTTTTGGGGTAATCAGCCACGTTATTTTTCTCCTTGTAAGTGCTGAAATGATCCTGTTGTTCGAATCAAGCATGCATTATAGGTGAATAGAACTCACCATACCATAGCCGAACCACCTGCCTAATTGTTAGCAAATGTGCGATAATCCATATCGATAATCAGCCTTAAGTACTGTAATGGATATTCCTATGGCAACCGCAAAATCCGCTTCGGCAACCTTTCGTCGGCGTTCACGCAAGCGCACTCCCAACTCAGGCGCTGCGGCTCGACCGCGCACCGCCAACCCGAAACTAGTGCTTTTAAATAAGCCTTTCGGGGTGCTTTCCCAATTTTCCGGTAGCGCCGATGAACAAACCTTAAAGGGCTTAATCCCCCATAACGATGTCTATCCGGCTGGACGCTTAGACAAGGATAGTGAAGGCCTATTGTTACTAACTAATGACGGCGTGTTACAGCATAAGATAAGCCACCCTAGCCAGAAACTCCAGAAAACCTATTGGGTACAGGTAGAAGGCGAACCAACGGCTGAAGCGTTACAACAACTGCGCCAAGGCGTAGAATTAAATGATGGGATAACCTTGCCGGCAGAAGTCATGGTCATGCCAGAGCCGCAAAACCTATGGCCGCGCAACCCACCTGTGCGCGAACGCCTGAGTGTACCTGATAGTTGGTTGTGCCTAAAAATCACCGAAGGCCGCAACCGCCAAGTACGCCGCATGACTGCAGCCGTGGGCTTGCCAACCTTACGTCTTATTCGCGCCGGTATTGGCCCCTTCTTGCTCCGTCAAATGCAGCCAGGTGAGTGGCGTGAAGAGCCTCCGGTGTGGTAAAATAGCACCATTAATTTTCTTGTATAACGTTAGGATCTAACACCACGATGTCAGCTAGCCTGCATGCCCCTACCAGCCCTGCAAACCCTGCAGCCGGTAACAAAGTTATCGTCGGAATGTCCGGCGGTGTGGATTCGTCTGTTTCTGCCTACTTGCTAATGCAGCAAGGCTATCAGGTAGAAGGCTTGTTTATGAAAAACTGGGAAGAAGACGATACCGACGAGTATTGTGCCGCCGCCAGTGATCTTGCCGATGCTGAAGCTGTATGTGCAACCTTAGGCATACCGTTACATACCGTTAATTTTGCCGCTGAATACTGGGATAATGTGTTTGAGTATTTTTTGGCGGAATATCGTGCCGGCCGCACCCCTAACCCGGACATCATGTGCAACAAAGAAATCAAATTCAAAGCCTTTTTAGAATTTGCTGCGGTTGCGTTGGGTGCTGATTACATTGCTACTGGGCACTATGTGCGGCGCCGGGAACATGAAGGTAAATTTCAGCTGTTACGCGGGCTCGATAGCAACAAAGACCAAAGTTACTTTTTGTACACTCTTGCCCACAGCCATGTTGCACAAACGCTGTTTCCGGTGGGGGAACTAGAAAAGCCGGAAGTACGCAAAATTGCGGAACAACAAGGCTTAGTAACCGCAGACAAAAAAGACTCTACCGGAATTTGTTTTATTGGCGAGCGCAAATTCAAAGATTTTTTGCAGCAGTATTTACCGGCTCAACCCGGCCCCATTGAATCTGTTGATGGGCACCATTTAGGGCAGCACGAAGGCTTGATGTATCACACCTTAGGGCAGCGTAAAGGCTTACACATAGGTGGGTTAGCAGATGCTGGCGACGAGCCTTGGTACGTGGTTGATAAAGATGTGCAGCGTAACATCTTGGTCGTAGCCCAAGGTAAACATCATCCGCGCTTGTATTCAACAGGCTTAGTTGCCGGGCAACTGCATTGGGTTGACCGCGAGCAGCGGCAACAGCCGTTCACCTGTGTGGTGAAGACCCGTTATCGCCAGCAAGATATTCCTTGTACTGTAACGCCTCTTCCTGATGGCCGGATGCAAGTGGTATTTGACCAACCGGTAGCAGCGGTTACCCCTGGCCAATCAGCCGTATTTTATGCTGATGAGGTTTGTTTAGGTGGTGGCATTATTGAAGCTCGTTTAGCTGACCACGAGGTGTTGCTGTGAATGCATGGCAACACCGAGTACTTGCACTTGCAGCCATTGCGCAAGCGATTGCGTTAGTGAAACAGATGGCACGGTTTGGTAGTTTTCGCCAGCCCCATTTCGCCAAAACCGTGCTAGATAGCGTACTCAATCAAAACCCTACCGACTTCACTGACTTGTATCCGCAACCGGCTGATTTGCAGTTGGGACTTGAGTATCTGCTGCTGCAAATTGGGCCTAGTCGCAATAAAGATGTAGAACTTACCCGCTACATGGTCGGAGTGTTGGCGCTTGAGCGCAAGCTCAACAAAAATCCAGCAGCATTGAAGACCTTAGGCGAGCGCTTAGCCCATATTGGTCGCCAACGGCATCAGTTCCAGTTCTCTGACGATACGGTGATTACCAGTATGGCTGGTACTTACAGCGATGTTATCTCGCCTCTTGGGCCGCCATTAAAAATCAGTGGTAAGCAGGATGTACTGCAACAACCTAGCGCCCAACACATGATCCGAGCCCTACTGTTAGCTGCTATTCGCAATACAGTACTATGGCGTCAATACGGTGGTAAACGTCGACAATTTATTTTCTCGCGGCAGCGTATGGTTCGCGTTGCCCAACAATTACTTCGCGATATTCGTGAGCATTCGGAGCCCCAAGCATGATGAATTTAACTGCATTAACTGCCCTATCACCCGTAGATGGTCGCTATGGCAGCAAAGCCGCTGCGTTACGTCCCATCTTTAGTGAATACGGTTTAATTCGCCAACGTGTGATTGTAGAAGTTCGTTGGTTGCAGCAGTTAGCCGCTATCCCAGCCATTGCCGAAGTCCCTGCGCTATCTGCTAGTGCCAACGAATTCCTAGAACAGTTGTTAGCAAACTTCAACGAACAGCATGCCGAACGTGTCAAAGAAATCGAACGTACCACCAATCATGATGTAAAAGCGGTCGAGTACTTCCTTAAAGAGCAAGTGGCGGACCACGCTGAACTAGCAGCGGTCAGTGAATTTATTCACTTTGCCTGCACCTCTGAGGACATCAATAACTTATCTCACGCGTTAATGCTTAAAGAAGCGCTAACGACCGTGATGGTGCCGGCTATGACTGAACTAACTCAGGCCATTAAAGGGTTAGCACAGCAGCATAAAAGTGTTCCCATGATGGCGCGTACCCACGGTCAACCAGCCACCCCAACCACCTTGGGTAAAGAAATGGCCAATGTGTATGTGCGCTTACAACGTCAGCTGGTACAGCTTCAACAAGTGCCATTACTCGGCAAAATCAATGGTGCGGTAGGTAATTACAATGCTCATTTGGCGGCCTATCCGGATGTTGATTGGCATCAAGTTGCAGCACAGTTTGTGACCTCACTTGGCTTAACCTTTAACGCTTATACCACCCAAATTGAACCGCACGATTACATTGCTGAATTGTTTGATTGCGTAGCGCGCTTCAATACCATTGTGATTGATTTTGATCGTGATGTTTGGGGTTACATTGCTCTTAACCACTTTAAACAGCGCACTATTGCTGGCGAAGTGGGTTCATCAACCATGCCGCACAAAGTGAATCCCATTGATTTTGAAAACTCCGAGGGTAACTTGGGCTTAGCTAATGCCGTGTTCCAACACTTGGCTGCTAAACTTCCAATCAGCCGTTGGCAACGTGATCTTACCGACTCTACCGTGTTACGTAACCTTGGAGTTGGCTTTGCCTACGCGCTTATCGCTTATCAAGCGAGTTTGAAAGGCATCAGCAAATTAGAAGTTAATACGGCGCAACTAGCGGCTGAATTAGATCAAAACTGGGAGCTCTTAGCCGAGCCTATTCAAACCGTGATGCGACGTTATGGTATTGAAAAACCGTACGAAAAACTCAAAGAACTCACTCGCGGTAAGCGTGTGGATCAAGTTGCTATGGCCGCATTTATCGACTCTTTAGCCTTGCCTGAGCAAGTCAAAGCAGACCTTAAGCTTCTCAGCCCTGCCAATTACATTGGTCGTGCGATTGCTTTCGTTGACGAGTTAGACGCATGAGTGATGTCGCTGCACTCACGTTAAATCTGAATAAAACTGAATTCTTACAGCAAGATTGGCAACAACGGCCGCGTTTATTTCGCGCGGCTTTTGCTGACTTTGAAGATTTGGTGGAAGCAGAAATTCTAGCCGGTTTAGCCTGCGAAGAGGCCGTTGACTCGCGCATCATTGAGAATCACCAAGGTAACTGGAATGTGGTTCATGGTCCTTTCGAGGCTTATGATGCGTTTGGTGAATCCGGTTGGACCTTACTGGTGCAATCCGTTAATGAATGGATTCCTGAAGTGCAACAGCTGATAGCTCCGTTTCGGTTTTTACCGGATTGGCGTATTGATGATGTGATGATTAGTTTCGCTACCGAAGGTGGCGGTGTTGGTCCGCATCTAGACCAGTACGATGTTTTCATCATTCAAGGGCAAGGTCGTCGCCATTGGCGTGTTGGCGAGCGCGTTGTTGGCGCCACAGAACATTGCCCTCATCCAGATTTAAAACAGCTCGCACAGCCTTTTACAGCAGTCATTGATGCTGTATTAGAGCCGGGTGATATGCTTTATATCCCTGCGGGTTGCCCGCATGAAGGCATTGCTCTAGAACCTAGTCTAAATTACTCGGTTGGATTTCGGGCACAAAATAGCGCTGAATTAACCACGGCAGTCTGTGATCATCTCTTAAATAGTTCAGCCAAATTAGCTCGTTACCGTGATCCCCACAGCGATGATTACGGAGCTTCCTATCAAGTGAGCCAAAGTCGCTTAGACCATTTACGTGAATTTGCCCTCAGCCAACTCACCCAGTTGGATTGGGATAGCGCATTGATGGCGGTATTATCCACCAGCAAGCGTCCGTTACCTCAACCAGAAGCTGCCCCGAGCGAAGATGAATTACAGTTTTGCTTGGCTAACCAAGAACCCCTGCTGCTGTGTCGCACGCCAGGTGCTCGTATTCTGTTGGGTCCCGATGGGCATTGTTACAGCAACGGCGAGCAACTTGCCTTAACCGATGCCAACCGGCCTTTTGCTGAATATTTAGCGGGACAGTGGCAAGATTTAGAATTAACTGAGTTAACAACAACCAGTGACTTGGATTGGCAACACCCAGCAGCCTTACAGCTACTGAGTGAGCTTGTACAGATGGGCGTATTTTACTTAGTTGATGCGAGCGACGAAGATACCGACGAACAGCACGCTTAAGCGTGCTGTTGCCATAATTTTTCGTCTTCAAACACATCATACAACTGCTCAGCGCGGTTCACTAAGTAGTTAGCATAGTTAAGCTGTTGCCGGTCGCCTTGCGCTTGATGAGCTACGACTTCCGCTTTTACTTGCCATTGTAACGAAAAATGACGCGTTGCATCGCGCGCGTCTTTGGCATTTTTGCCAGCGGCTAAATCCGTGGGTACGTCACCATTAATCACCCAAACTTCTTTTTTGTCTTGGGTTTGGAATTTCCACACGGCCACAATAGGGGCAATGTAACGACTTTCTTTGGTTAGCACGCGCTCAGTAATGATGCCTTGTTCCGCAAGAAATTTATTGGCCGCTTGAAAGTGTTCACGTACCCAAGTGGTACGTTGCTCGTCGGTTAACTGGTCCGGAGATTGTGGGGTTGATGGTTCGGCCATACTGCTTGGTCCTTTTGTCTGTTTTTATCAATTTGTTGTTAGACGTTCACTAGGTGAACTAGCAACTCAGATTATCACTGATCGGAGTTGTGCTGGCTACCTACCCTAACAATACTACGCAGATTTGTTACAAACGCAATCATTTCAACTGGGTAATATTTGGTTGCAAAAGTTTACGTTTACGTTAACGTTTTATTTCCGCAATTCACTGGTGAAATACCTAGCAAAGTGATATTGTTCGCGCAATTTTTGGGATGAACGAGGATTACCTAGAATGTCTCTATTCGAACACAAAGAGTTCGACCAACACGAACAAGTCGTGTTTTGTCATGATAAAGAAACCGGCTTAAAAGCGATTATTGCTATCCACGACACCACCTTAGGCCCAAGCTTGGGCGGTACCCGTTTGTGGAACTACGCCTCGTCAGCTGAAGCCTTAACCGACGTGCTGCGCTTATCGCGCGGTATGACTTATAAAAGTGCGATGGCCGGGTTGCCATTAGGCGGCGGTAAAGCAGTTATTATTGGTGATGCTAAAACCATTAAAACGCCTGAGTTAATGCGTGCCTATGGTCGTTTCGTTAATTCTTTAAGTGGCCGCTATATCACTGCTGAGGATGTTAATATCCGTACCAGCGATATTGCCTACGTTGCTGAAGAAACTAACTTTGTCGCAGGAACCGCAGAGAAAGCCGGTGATCCATCACCTCACACTGCACTAGGTACCTATTTAGGCCTTAAAGCGGCAGCTAAACATAAATTCGGTAGTGATAATCTACAAGGCTTAAAAATTGCTGTGCAAGGCTTGGGCGCGGTAGGCTACGATTTCGCTGAATATTGCCATAAAGAAGGCGCACAGCTGTTCGTTACCGATATTAATGAAGAAGCATGTGCCCGTGCAGCGCAAGAGCTGAATGCCACTGTTGTTGGTTTAGACGAAATTTATGGATTAGATGTTGATGTCTATTCACCTTGTGCCCTAGGTGCCACCGTAAATGACGATACTCTGAAACAAATCAAAGCCAAGGTTATTGCTGGCAGCGCCAACAACCAGTTAGCAACGCCAGCCCACGACCAGGTGGTGATGGATATGGGCATTCTGTATGCACCAGATTACGTTATTAACGCCGGTGGTGTGATTCACGTTTGTAGCGAAGCTGCTAACATGAGCCGCGCTGAAACCGACCAGCGTGTGCGTGACATCTACGATACGCTAGATAAGATCTTTGCCCGTTCAGCAGCTGAGAAGCGTCCAACTGGACAAATCGCAGATCAAATGGCACAAGAAATTATCGCTAACGCGAAAGCCGCTAAAACTGCAGGTTAATTACCTGCAGTTTGCTGCTAGCCACTGCAGCGGGTGTAATGCCCGCTTGCTGGGGCTGTGGCGTTCTACTTGACTACGACAAGAAAACCCCGTCGCCAAAGTTACCACCTCTCGCTCAACCTTGTTACGCCAACTCAAATCGTACAGCTTGGTACTAATAGCTTGATTATTGCTTTCATGGCCAAAGGTTCCGGCCATACCACAACACCCCGTGTTAGCCATCGCTAAAGGTATCTGCCATAGCGCAAAAATTTGTTGCCATTCACTAGCAGCCTTAGGCATGGCGGTTTGCTCGGTACAATGGGTGAGCAATTGCAAATCTAAGTTAGGCGTAGCCACTGCTACCCGCTCCACCCTACTGGGCAGCACATCAAGCAACCAAGTTTGACTCAATTGCACCTGATAGTTTAGCGGCTCAGTGAGCACGCTACGGTATTCGTCGTGTAAACAAAGTACGGTAGATGCATCTAAACCTACCATGGGTAACTGCAGTTGACTAACGTGATTAAGCTGTTTTGCTACACGGTTTGCAGTTTTAGCAAAATCTTTTAAATAGCCTTTTACATGCTGGGCCTTACCGTTACCGGCAAAGCGCAACAAGATCGGCTGAAACCCAAGATGGCTGGCTAACGTACCAAATGCCTCCACCAGTTCTGCTTCATAAAAACTAGTAAAAGGGTCTTGCACCACAACCACAATGTTGTCGCGCTGTGCGCTGGTCAAGGTAGTCACATGCGCGGTCAGTTGCTGCTCATCCATGCTCAACCATTGGCGTTGTTGCCAACGCTTATGGAGCGTAGGTACCGACAATTTAGGTGCGTCCACATAGCCAAACCAACGCTTAGTTACCCATCTGCTGAAACCATTGTGAGTCAGCCAATTGGCTAACCGCGGCGCTCGCGCTAAGCCACTGGCCAACGTCTCGACTTGTTTCACTAAGAAGTCTTTAGCTGGACGCCGATACTTATGATGATACCACTCTAGAAACCGCGCCCGAAACGCTGGCACATCAACTTTTACCGGACACTGACTAGCACAAGCCTTACAGGCTAGACAGCTATCCATCGCAGCTTTTACTTCGTGATTAAAATCGTCCGCAAAGGCCCCTGTAACAGCTTTCATGGGATGCCATTTGGCGGCTGGTGGTTGGCTTGCATCAAACCCGTGTTCGGCATTAAGTCGCAGCCATTCACGAATTAACGTGGCACGTCCCTTAGGTGAAAAACGTCTATCGCCGGTTGCTTTAAATGACGGACACATGGCTGAATCGGCATCGTAGTTAAAACATAAGCCGTTACCATTGCAGTTCAGCGCCGGCTGATAACTCTCCTGCACATGAATGGGAATTTGCCGATCATAAAAACCACGTTTCGTCGCATCCACGGACACTAAGCTCGCTGAGCTGCCCCAAGGGGTACAAATTTTGCCTGGATTAAGACGATTATCAGGGTCGAATACAGCTTTGAGCTTCTGTAGTTCTTGATAGAGTTCATCCCCAAAGAACTTTGGCGCATACTCAGAGCGGTAGCCTTTACCGTGTTCGCCCCACATCAAGCCACCGTACTTGGCAGTTAGTGCGGCTACTTGATCACTGATTTTTCTTAGTAGCTGCTCGTCATCAGGATTGGTCATGTCGAGCGCTGGACGCACATGCAACACCCCCGCATCTACGTGGCCAAACATGCCATAATGCAGTTTCTCGCGATCGAGAATGGCACGAAATTCTAAAATAAAGTCAGCCAAATGCTCGGGTGGGACTGCCGTATCTTCCGCGAAAGCAACGGGTTTACGACGACCTTTGGTAGCCCCTAACAAACCGACTGCTTTCTTGCGCATGGCATAAATATTTTGAATACTCTTGCCATCGGCACAAACCTGATAACCAATAATGCCCCGCTCTGGTTGGTTAGCGATCAAGTGCTCAAGCTGCTGGCAAAGAGACGCTACTTTGTCATCGATATCCGCTTTCGCAACCGCAGTGAATTCAACCATATTAATGCCGCGCATCGGCATATCGGCAACATCTTCTAATTGGCTAGCAACTTGATGCCAAATAATATCATTGCGGGCTAAATCTAAAACGTTGCTATCAATGGTTTCCACTGAAGTAGCACGTGCCTGCACTAAGGCTGGGGCATGCCGCAGAGCCGATTGAAAATCATCATACTTAACATTAACCAACACCTTGTGCTGCGGAATCAAGGTTAAGTTCAGTTTAGCCTCAACGATGATCGCAAGCGTTCCTTCAGAGCCGGCTAAGAGCCTTGAAAGGTCAATGAGTTGTCGGTCTTCATCATAGCAATGCTTGAGATCGTAGCCGGTTAAAAATCGATTTAAAGGCGGGAATTTTGCACATATAGCAGCTCGTTTATCAACGCAAGTCGCTAGAACTTGTCGATAAATGGCAGCTTCTAAGGTCTCTCCACGAGCTTTTTCTTGCGCTTGTTGCAGGCTTATTGGCGCTGTGTGTAGCACCTCGCCATTAAGTAAAACTGCACGCAATTCTAAGATGTGATCACTGGTTTTACCATACACTAATGAGCCTTGTCCGGAGGCATCGGTATTGATCATGCCGCCAATCGTGGCGCGATTACTGGTGGATAAATCAGGACTAAAAAAATAGCCGTGCGGCCTCACTGCGTCGTTTAACGCATCTTTAACCACACCGCTTTGACAGCGTACCCAAGCCCGTTCTGGGTCAATCTCTAACACCTGATTAAAGTAGCGGCTTAAATCGATAACAATGCCAGCCGTTAACGACTGCCCGTTGGTACCAGTACCGCCGCCTCGAGGCGCAAATTGAATACTTCTGAACGCATCTTGCTGCGCCAGTTGAAAGGCTTGTTGCAGTGCTGCTTGCGTCCGAGGATACAGCACCGCTTGCGGCAATTGTTGATAGACGCTGTTATCAGTAGCCGCAATCAAGCGGCCACTGTAGGAACCATCTATATCGCCGTCAAACTGAGCGCGTTCTAGTTCTAATAAGTAGGCCTGATAAACACTTTGCATGCGTTGTTGACGCCGTTCATAGGCTGCATAACTAGGTAACTCGTTAACTACTTGAACCATAACGCGCACTGTTCCTTTATTGAGGCTATTGAAGCCTGCTTAACCGTGGTGTTCCGCTAGATACAACCAAGTTTCAACCACAGTATCAGGATTCAATGACACTGAATCTATCCCCTGCTCAACCAACCAAGCAGCAAAATCCGCATGATCCGAAGGGCCTTGGCCACAGATACCCACGTATTTGCCTTTGCGCTTAGCCGCTTGAATAGCCATGGCTAGCATGGCTTTTACCGCTTCATCGCGCTCATCAAAAAGATGAGCAATCACGCCAGAATCTCGGTCTAAGCCCAAAGTTAACTGAGTTAAATCATTAGAACCGATAGAGAAACCATCAAAAATATCCAAGAACTGATCCGCTAGTAAGGCATTTGATGGTAATTCACACATCATGATCACTCGTAAGCCACGCTCACCTTGCACCAGTCCTTGCTCGGCTAAGAGTTCAATGACTTTACGGCCTTCCTCTAAGGTACGCACAAACGGGATCATCACCTCAACGTTAGTAAGGCCCATTTCATCGCGCACTCGTTTGATCGCTTCACACTCCATCGCAAAGCATTCACGGAATTCCGTTGAGATATAACGTGATGCTCCGCGGAAACCAAGCATGGGGTTTTCTTCGTGCGGCTCATACTGGCGGCCGCCAACGAGATTAGCGTATTCGTTAGATTTAAAATCAGACATACGAACAATCACCCGCTCAGGTGAGAATGCCGCCGCCAAGGTCGCAATACCTTCAGTAAGCTTACCCACGTAGTACTCACGAGGGCTCTCGTAACCAGCCATATAGCCGCGAATTTGCTCTTGTAATTCAGGCGTTTGCTGATCAAAATTCAGCAAGGCTTTAGGATGCACACCAATCATTCGATTGATGATGAATTCTAACCGTGCCAAGCCAACGCCCGCATGCGGCAAGCTAGCAAAATCAAAGGCGCGGTCCGGGTTACCCACGTTCATCATGATTTTTAATGGCAACGCTGGCATATCACCTACATCAGATGTAGTTACGGCAAAATCTAACGCACCTGAATAAATGTAACCGGTATCACCTTCGGCACAGGACACAGTGATTTCGCTACCAGCGGCAATGCGATCGGTGGCATCACCACAACCCACCACTGCCGGAATACCTAACTCGCGCGCAATAATAGCTGCGTGACAGGTACGGCCACCACGATTGGTTACAATCGCCGCTGCCCGCTTCATAATAGGTTCCCAATCTGGGTCAGTCATGTCGGTTACTAAAACATCACCAGGTTGCACTTTATCCATTTCGGAAATATCGGTGAGTACGCGGGCTACACCAGCGCCAATTTTTTGACCAATGGCGCGACCTTCGGCCACAACGCTACTCTTAGTATTCAGCGCATAGCGCTCTAGTGCTTGACCGGTTTTATTCGACTGCACCGTTTCTGGGCGTGCTTGAACGATATAGAGTTTGCCATCAATACCATCTTTGGCCCATTCGATATCCATTGGACGGCCGTAATGCTGCTCAATGATAACGGCTTGTCTTGCAAGGGCTTCAACTTCGGCATCGCTAATCGAAAATTGTTGAGCCTGCTGAGGTGCTACGTCAACGATACTCACTTGTTTACCGTGAGCGGTGGCATCTGAGTAAATCATCTGCACTTTTTTGCTGCCAAGGTTACGGCGCAGCACTGCTTTGCGACCCGCTTTCAGGGTAGGCTTATGCACATAAAACTCATCTGGATTGACTGCGCCTTGCACAACCATTTCGCCCAAACCATAAGAAGAGGTAATAAAGACCACTTGATCAAAACCTGATTCAGTATCAATCGAGAACATTACCCCAGAGGCAGCGATATCACTACGCACCATACGTTGAATCCCGGCTGACAGAGCAACGCCGCGGTGGTCATAGCCTTGGTGTACGCGATAAGAAATAGCGCGGTCATTGAATAACGATGCAAACACGTGTTTGATGGCTTCCATGATGGCATCAATACCACGTACGTTTAGAAAGGTTTCTTGCTGGCCGGCAAATGAGGCATCCGGCATATCTTCAGCCGTAGCTGAGCTGCGCACCGCAAAGCTAACTTCAGCGTTGCCACCACTCAGATCCTGATAGGCAGCTCGAATCGCTTGGTCTAACTCAGGCTGGAATGGCGTTTCAATCACCCATTGGCGAATTTGCTTGCCCGCCTCAGCTAAGGCTTTAACATCATCGGTATCGAGCGTATCTAAAATAGCGTGAATACGTTCGTTTACCCCACTTTGCTCGAGAAACTCGTTAAAAGCTTCTGCTGTGGTTGCAAATCCGTTTGGCACATCGACCCCGGCTCCGGCTAGGTGACTAATCATTTCACCTAAAGAAGCGTTTTTACCGCCAACACGGCCGACATCATTCATTCCTAGCTGATCATACCAAAGCACATAGTCTTGTACGTTGTTCTGCACGTTGAGTTCCTCGTGAGGTTTTAGGCGTGACACAGTTACATTTTTGTAACTGTCCGAATGGCTTTATATTTTACACACTGGGGGGCAACAAGTTAACATCTTATGTACTTTTATCTGCTAGGAATTTGCCCTTTATGCGCACAATCTTTTACATCTCAGACGGTACGGCGCTAACCGCTGAGGCTTTTGGTCGCGCTATGCTGTCGATGTTTCCTTTAAAAGTGATTCATAAGACCCTTGCTTTTATTGATACAGAAGCGAAAGCTACGGCTGCGGTCAATAAAATTAATCAGGCTTACGCCGACTCTGGCGAACGTCCTGTCATCTTTCACACCTTTGTCAGTATCGACATAAAACGTATCATCATGTCGAGCCAAGGCAGCTGCTACGACTTCTTAGATTATTTTGTGGCGCCCCTCAGTAAAGAGCTTGGTATTCCAGCCCAACCCAAAACCCATCGCACCCATGGTATTCAAGAGGACACAGGCGTGCGCGAAAACTACGATTTTCGGATTGATGCGGTGAATTATAGTCTAGCTAACGATGATGGTAGTAACGTCGCGAATTACGACGAGGCTGATATCATTCTGCTGGGCGTTTCTCGTACCGGTAAAACCCCTACCAGCCTATACTTAGCTCTGCATTATGGCATTAAAGCGGCGAACTATCCGTTAACCGAAGATGACAATATGGAAAACTTGCAACTGCCTAAGGTGTTAAAACCCCATCGTCATAAAATTTTTGGTTTAACCTTAGACCCACAACGGTTACACGAAATACGCAGCAAGCGCCGTGAAGGAAGCACCTACGCGTCATTGCCGCAGTGTCGATTTGAATTGCAGGAAGTAGAAAAAATGTACCGCCGTGAAGCCATTCCATTTTTGGATTCAACGCGCTTTTCGGTAGAAGAGATTGCCGCTAAAATTTTGGCCGAGACCAATATAGAAAGACACCGGTTTTAACCCGGTGTCTTGCTATTTATGACGCTTTACATTTCTTGTTCGGCACGCACGTTGGTGCTTTCAAAGATTTTATCGGCAGAAGCAGCAACAAAGCCGGTATAAAGGCGGTTAGGAGCTATTTCGTAGCGTTTAGCAAACTCGTAAAAGCAACTAGGAATGGTTTTTTCCATATCGCTAAAGCGCACTAACGTATGGTCTGCTAGCGTTGACGACTGCTCTAAAAACACTTCTTTTGAGCCTTTGATTTCGCCGCCTGAAGTATTCAATTTAAATCCCGCTTCTTTCAAAGTTTGGTTAACTTGCTCGAGCGATTGATAATCAGGTAGCTCATTCACGTTTACGGTGAAATGGTTGGCGCGATAACCAAAGGCCGCCATCCAAGCTGCATATTCACTTTCAGCTAACAGCTGTTCGTAGTCAGCACTGCTGATTTGCCAATGGGCACCCGAATAAAGAAAGTCTGGGCTGGCCACGGCTGCCGGATCAATTTGCGCAACCAGATTGCGCACAATGGTTTGCAGCGAGTCAGAGAATTCTTCCACTAATAACTCTGAAATGAAGATCTTGGGTAGCGCCGGATTGCTGTGCTCGTAATGCTTAGCAACCAACTTCTTGGCTTCAAAATGATAATCTTCACAAGCTTGATAGCCCATTGCCTCAAAGTGCTGAGCCAACGTTGCTAAGCGTACTGGCGCGATATTAAAGGTACGAAAGGCAACATGGTCATTAATAATTTCACGACCTTTGCCCAGTACTTCATGAACCTTTGCTGCAGATGGCGTTAACTTAATATAGTCTTGCCATAAGTTATTAAAAAATTCAGTAACTTGCTCTGTAGTTTCAACCTGTGCCTGTGACATATACTGCTTTAACCTCGAAAATGTCAAAAAATTTAACCGCGACCTTGGCGCGCTTCTTTCAATGAATCAGCGACTAAAAAGGCTAACTCTAACACTTGATCCGCATTTAACCGCGGGTCGCACTGGGTGCGATAGCGCTGTGTTAAGTCTTTTTCACTGATTTGATAAGCGCCGCCGGTACACTCGGTAACGTCTTCGCCCGTCATTTCTAAATGCACCCCACCTGGGTAAGTGCCTTCCGCCTGATGCACAGCAAAAAACTGTCGCAACTCTTGGTGAATCGCATCAAAGTTACGAGTTTTTAAACCGTTATCAGCCTTCACCGTATTACCATGCATAGGATCGCTCGACCACACCACATGACGGCCTTCGGCTTTCACTTTGCGCACCAGATGCGGCAATGCTTCGGCCAGATTATTCGCCCCCATCCGGGTGATCAAAGTCATCCGGCCGGCTTCATTCTCTGGATTAAGCACATCCAACAATCGGATCACATCATCAGGCTTGGTGGTTGGACCTATTTTAACACCGACTGGGTTATGAATGCCACGCATAAACTCTACGTGAGCGTGATCTAATTGACGCGTGCGCTCGCCTATCCAAACCATGTGAGCCGAACAATCATAGGGCAAGCCAGTAAGCGTGTCGGTACGGGTTAAGGCTTCTTCGTACGGCAGTAACAGAGCCTCATGTGAAGTGAACAACTGGGTTTCGTGAATAGTGGCATTGGTGGCCGAGGTGATCCCCAACACTTCCATAAACTTCAGCGCTGATTGGATTTGTTCCGCTACTTGTAAATATTGTTCTTTCAGTGGATTAGCTGCCACAAAGCTCATATTCCATTTATGCACCTTGTGCAAATCAGCAAGACCACCCTGCGCAAAAGCACGCAATAGATTCAAGGTAGCAGCTGAATGATGATAAGCCTGCAACATCCGTTGCGGATCAGCAATCCGTTGGCCTTCGTTAAAATCAACTCCATTAATAATATCACCACGATAAATCGGCAGCTCTACACCGTCCTGGGTCTCGGTGTCGCTGGAGCGCGGTTTAGCATATTGGCCAGCCATGCGAGCAACCTTGGTCACCGGGCATGAGCCAGCAAAGGTCATGACGATCGCCATCTGCAGAATCACCTTGAAGGTATCGCGGATTTTCGGCGCAGTGAAATCACTGAAACTCTCGGCACAATCGCCACCTTGCAGCAAAAAGCCCTGGCCCAAGCTCACCTGTGCCAACTGTTTGCGTAGGGCTCGAATTTCTTCGGCAAAGACCAACGGCGGAAAACTTTTTAATTGCTGTTCTACTTGCTGCAATTGTTGCGCCGAAGGATACTGCGGTTGCTGCTGAATTGGTTTATCCCGCCAGCTACGGGCACTCCAATGGGTCATTCTCTTTCCTATTGATGATTAACGGCCTTGTTGTAAGGCTTGAATACGTTTAGCTAACGGTGGATGACTCATAAATAATTCACTAAAGCTGCGTTTGGTTTGAATACCGAAAGCCATCATAGAGCCATCCAGAGTTGACTCTGGAGCACCTTGTAGGCGGCGCAGCGCTGCCACCATTTTATGCGCACCGACGAGTTTGGCAGCGCCAGCGTCGGCCCGAAATTCGCGCTGACGTGAAAACCACATGACAATGATACTGGCCAAAATACCGAAGACCAATTCTAACACCATCACAATAGCAAAGTAGGCAATACCACCTAAACCTTGACCATTCTGAGAATTACTGCGGGTTGCATTATCAATCACGCTCGCAATTACTCGTGCAAAGAAAATGACAAAGGTGTTCACCACCCCTTGAATGAGGGTCAAAGTAACCATATCGCCATTGGCGATATGACTGATCTCATGGGCTAGTACGGCTTCCACTTCGTCTTGGGTCATATTGCGCATAAGCCCGGTACTTACCGCAACGAGCGAGCTTTTTTTACTGGCTCCGGTTGCGAATGCATTAGGCTCAGGCGAATCATAGATGGCCACCTCTGGCATCGGAATTCCGGCCTGTTGACTTTGCCGTTGTACGGTTCGTAATAACCATTGCTCCGTTTGATTGCGAGGCTGACTAATCACCTGTGCACCGACAGCGCGTTTCGCCATCCACTTTGACATAGCCAATGAGATAAAGGCGCCACCAAAGCCGAATACGGCAGCAAAGATCAACAAACCGCTGTAACCCGAGGTATCAACACCTAAAGCTGGCATAAGAACATTCATGACCACACCCAAAACCAACAAAATGGCAAGGTTAGTGGCTAGAAATAATGCAATCCGCAACATACTGAATTTACCTCTAATAAAATCCTACGGAACACCCGTACAAAATTGCCTGAACGTAGCCTTGTTATAGGGTTAAAAGTATCTAAAAACAAGGTCTTTAACTGCTTTTTTCAGTCAATTCTGTTAGCTTATAGCGTATCTTTTAACGCTGTCGGAGTACTCACATGGCAAATCACTCAAAACTTTTATTAATGAGTAGCTCAAAAGCTGGCCAAACGGATTATCTAGAACACAGCAAAGCTTGGCTACGCGAACATTTTGCCAGCGCCAGTAAAGTGTTGTTTATACCCTATGCGGGGGTTGGCTTGGGTGATACCGCCTACACGGCCAAAGTAGCGGCAGCCTTGGCGGACTTACCCTTTACCCTAGAAGGCATTGAGAGCTTTAGTCATCCACAACAAGCCGTGTATGAAGCCAGTGCCATCATGATTGGCGGTGGTAACACCTTTCAGTTGCTCAATCGGCTCTATCAACATGACTTACTCAAGCTTATTGCTAATAAAGTAGCTGCCGGTATGCCTTATGCGGGTTGGAGTGCTGGCGCCAACATTGCCGGGCTTACTATTCGTACCACCAACGATATGCCGATCATCGAGCCGCCATCGTTTAAGGCCCTGCAGTTGGTACCTTTTCAATTAAACCCTCATTACAGTGACTATCAAGCCCCTGGCTTTCATGGTGAAACCCGTGATCAACGCTTGGCTGAATTTATGCTGGTTGATCCTGCAACACCGGTATTGGCGATCAAAGAAGGCACTGCCTTGAAAGTTACTGGCGACACCATGCAACTGTTAGGACCGCATCCTGGCTATGCCTTCTTAGCAGGCGACAAGCTTGAATTGGCGGCCAACAGCGACTGCAGTAATTGGTTAGTTGCTAAGTAATCAACCAAGTGCCCTTGGCGCCAAGTCGGACAATAGGGCAAAACACCTAAACAAGGTGCTGATAGGCGCTGCTCTAAGCTGGCGATATTTGCGGCTTGTTCGACCATCGGCTGCGGCTGCGGTTGGTTCGCCACCCAGCCAACTAAATTGGCACCACTGGCACTAATGGCCGCAGCTGTCAGTAACGCATGATTAATACAACCGAGTTTTAGCCCTACTACCAGGATCACTTGAGCTGCAGACTGCACAGCAATATCTGCCATGCTTTGTTGTGCATTCAGCGGGACTAACCAGCCACCGGCCCCCTCAATCACTAGAACCTCAGCCGGCAACTGTTCTAATGTTCTGATATGCTGCAAAATATCAGCCAACACTAACTCTTGTTCCGCATGCTCGGCAGCGATATGGGGGGCGATAGGTTCTGCAAAGCAATAAGGGTTAACTTGGTCGTAGGTTTGCTGATGAGAGGTTGTTGCCAGCGCTTGCTGCAAAGCTTCGGCATCATCATTCATCCACCGCTCTTGGCCTTCATGCAGCCGCCAGGTAGCACCAGCGGCTACCGGTTTTAGTGCGAGACAACGCCGGCCCTGTGCTTGTAGTGCATGCAACAAGGTCACGCTAACCACAGTTTTACCAGCGTCAGTATCGGTTCCTGCGATAAACAATTTATCCATGGTTGGCTCTTATCAATCTGTCTGTTTGGTCATTTTCACTAGCGCCACTTGCCAGTGTAGAGGCAATCGGCCTTGCTCATTACGATACTTAGCCATTTTGTCCTGCAAAGCCTGTAACTTAGACTTACTTAACACGGACGGTAACTGCGCCTGGTGCTGCCACCTATTGACGTCGCCACGGTAGGTGGCCCCTATCCCCTGTAAGTCTTTCAACATAGCCAGCACCGAATCATTCATGATCGTCACTGGTAGTCGTTTAAACTCAAGCTGCCAACCGGGTAAAGCGGCTAATAATTGCCGCAATTCGGTTTCACTATAGAATTGCCGATGGCTCCATTGCCCACCTTGTAAGGCTTGTAGTTCTGCTCCCAACGGCTGCATCGAACCCTCTAGTAAGGTACTGAAGACTAAACAGCCTTGCGCACGCAGCAGAGCATGAAATTGAGTGATGGTGGCTACCAAATCGCCAACCCATTGCAACGATAAATTGGCAAAAATAGTATCCACACAGGCAGCAGGCAAGGGTAAAGATTCAGCGTCGGCGATCAGCCAATTAACTGCGGTGTGTTGATGCTCAACGCTGCGAACCTGGCGTTGTGCTTCTGCAATCATGGCTGGGGCAATATCTACGCCAAGGTAACCGGTGCTCAGGGCCACCAAAGCCATGGTATTTACCGCCGGACCGCAGCCTAAATCAATCACTTGTCCTACCTTGGCTGGCAGCAACTGAAGTAACTCCTGCGCACAACGTTGTTGTAACTCGTTATGCTGTTGATACGACTTAGCCGCTCGACCAAAACGTTGCGCTACTTGCTGCTTACCCGCCGTTAGAGCCAGGCTCGGCAAGGGCGTTAATGCTGCAGACATTGGGCTAGCTCCTGCATCAATTGCGTCAGCACCGCCGGTGTATGGCTGGCACTTAGGGTTAGTCTTAGCCGAGCTTGCCCTGGCGGCACCGTGGGCGGACGAATCGCCGCCACGACAAAACCTCGATTGCGTAAGTGTTGTTGTAGCTGCAACGCTTTGCTATCGGTCCCCACCGGCACCAGTTGAATGGCCGTATTGGTGGCTGCCATAAGGGGGATGCCGTACCCAGCTGCGAGCCGAGAGACATGGGCGATATTTTCTTGCAAGCGCTGGCGTAACGAACTGCCTTCTGCCGATTGCACCAGCTTAATTGCGGCACTCACCGCTGCTGCTTGCGCCGCACTTATTGCCGTCGAATAAATGTACTCTCGGGCATGATTATGAAGATAGTCAATCACAGCTGTGGGCGCTAACACTGCTGCACCGCCTACCCCCAGCGCCTTACCAAAGGTCACCATCAGCAGCGGCAATTGGCGTTGATTCATCACCCCACCAATGCTGCGACCGTCGGCACCAACCACGCCGAGACCATGCGCATCGTCGACATAAAGATCGGCATGTTCCGCCACTTGCCGCAGTTGTGCTAGACAGGGACTGTCGCCGTCCATACTAAAGACACTCTCGGTTACAACTAAGTGCGCCTGATCTGTCGCCGTTAATTCAGGCAGCAAAGGCGCCAACCGATTATGAGCAAAACGCTGCCAGCGCACCCCACTAGCGCGCATGCCATCAATAAGCGAGGCATGCGCTAAGCGGTCGACATGGATTTTGCTGTAGAGTTTGCCAAGCTGCAGCAAGCTACTAAAATTGGCCGCGAAACCACTACTAAACAGTAAGACATTATCGCGTTCCAACCAGTCAGCTAATTGTTGCTGCAAGTAAAGATGCGGCGATTGGGTGCCGCACACTAACGCCGAACCACCACTACCCGTACCATATTGCTGCAACGCTTGCTGGTAGGCAGCAATAACTTGGGGGTGTTCGCTCAAACCTAGATAATCATTACTAGCTAGCAACACCCCTTGAGGTCGCACTTGCGGTTGACGCCAACGTTGTTGCTGTTGGCGCTGAGATGCTGCGTGTTGCAGCGCATCAGTTACCTGCCGATGCATCTCGCCACCTGCTCCTATTTAGCCGGATAATAGAGTGTAGGTTGGCGTTGCTCTTGAATCGCATCGGCTATCACGCTTTGGTGTACTTCATCCGCATAATCGGTATGTTGTAGTGGTTTGATGCCAAGCCGTTGAAACAAGACCTGATCGCTATCAGTACCCGGATTGGCCGTAGTCAATAACCGCTCGCCATAAAAGATAGAGTTAGCACCAGCCATAAAACATAAAGCTTGCATGGTATCGGGCATCGACTCCCGGCCAGCTGATAAACGCACAAAGGAGGTGGGTAAAGCAATTCGAGCAACCGCAATGGTGCGCACAAATTCAAACGGATCAAGATCCTCCAGCTCAGCAAAAGGCGTTCCCTTAACTTTCACCAACATATTGATAGGTACACTCTCAGGATGCTGGGGTAACTGTGCCAATTGGCTAATAAGACTAGCGCGATCATGCCGACTCTCACCCATGCCAACAATGCCGCCGGCACAGACTTTCATGCCGGCATCACGAACATGTTGTAGCGTAGCCAAGCGGTCTTGATAGGTTCGTGTCGTTATAATTTCACCGTAGAATTCTGGTGAGGTATCTAAATTATGATTGTAATAATCCAGTCCTGCTTGTTGTAGCGATTTAGCTTGCAGGGGCGTTAACATCCCCAGCGTCATGCAGGTTTCTAACCCAAGCTGTTTCACCCCTTGAATCATCTCAATTAAGTATGGCATGTCACGATCTTTGGGATTACGCCAAGCGGCTCCCATGCAAAAACGGCTGGCTCCAGCTGCTTTTGCTGCCTCTGCCTCTGCTAAAACCTTTTTCACTGCCAACAACCGTTCTTTGTCGACATCAGTGCGGTAATGGGCGCTTTGCGGACAGTATTTGCAATCTTCCGGACAGGCGCCTGTTTTGATCGATAACAGGGTACTAACCTGCACTGCATTAGCGTCAAAATGACGCCGATGAACTTGCTGTGCCTGAAACAGCAAATCATTAAAAGGCAATTCAAATAACTGCTCTAACTCGGTTGCACTCCAATCGTGCCTCACTGCATCACTAGCTGCCATAACTCTCGCTCTAATATCCAATAGCTCATTCACTTATTGCATAGCCTACTTCGACATTTTAAGCTGTCAACTTAATAATTACCGATAAAATAACAAGCGATGAATTAATGACCAAAATCAGTCAGGCAGATTTACTTTTTGACCAGCAACATATCTGGCATCCCTACACCTCGTTTGCTAAGCCACTGCCTACCTATCCGGTGGCAGCAGCAACAGGCTGCGAGCTAATCCTCAGCGACGGTCGCCATTTGGTTGATGGCATGTCATCGTGGTGGGCAGCAATCCATGGCTACAATCATCCACAGCTCAATCAGGCCGTCAGTGAGCAATTGCAGCACATGAGCCATGTGATGTTTGGGGGTATTACCCACGCCCCAGCCATTGCTCTCTGTAAACACTTAGTGGAACTTACCCCAGCACCATTGCAACAGGTTTTTCTTGCTGATTCAGGCTCAGTTGCGGTGGAGGTTGCGATCAAAATGGCTGTGCAATACTGGGTGGCACGGCAACAACCGCAGAAAAATCGTTTAGCTACCATCCGCGGTGGTTATCATGGCGATACCTTTGCGGCGATGTCGGTGTGCGATCCCGTAAATGGTATGCATGGGCTCTTTCAAAATAGTGTACGTCAGCAATTATTTGCCCCCTGCCCTGAAATCACCCCAACGCAGCAGTGGCTAGACTCGGCAACCGACGCCATCGAGCACCTGTTACAGCAACATCAGCAAGAACTAGCCGCGGTTATCCTCGAGCCGATAGTGCAAGGAGCTGGCGGTATGCGTTTTTATCATCCAAACTATTTGCGCAAAATCCGAGAACTCTGTGACCACTATCAGGTGTTGTTGATTGCCGATGAAATTGCTACCGGATTTGGCCGCACTGGCACCTTGTTTGCTTGTGAACATGCTGCAATCAGCCCCGATATTATGTGCTTAGGGAAGGCATTAACCGGTGGTTACATGACGCTTGCGGCGGTATTAACCACCACTGACATTGCTACCACCATCAGTCATGGACCCGCAGGCGGTACCTTTATGCATGGCCCGACGTTTATGGCTAACCCACTTGCCTGCGCGGTCGCTTGTGCCAGCATTGAACTGCTATTGGCGTCGCCATGGCAGCAACAAGTAGCGCAAATAGAGCAATCGCTGCAGCAACAACTTGCCCATTTGGTGCAGTATGCCTGCGTTGCCGAGGTCAGAGTATTCGGAGCTATTGGTGTGGTTGAAATGCAAGCCCCCTTAGATGTTGCTGAAGCCCAGCGTATTGCCGTTGCTCATGGGGCTTGGATTCGACCCTTTGGCAAATTGCTGTACATCATGCCACCCTTCATTATTAGCCCCGAACAACTTGCTTGTTTAACCCTTGCCATGCAAGAAATCGTGAAACAGGTAGAAAGGCGTTGATTTTCGCTTGAGTCTGACGCAAAGCAAGGTAACATAACGGTCTATTTGTGATGTGTTAACTCACTGTCTTTTTATTTGTTCAACAAACGGAGTTTTTAGGCCCATGTCCTGCGCTACCATTGTCGATGTTTTATCGGGGAAAATTGCCGTTGGTGAAGAAGTTACTGTTCGTGGTTGGGTTCGTACCCGCCGCGATTCAAAAGCAGGAATTTCTTTTATCAATGTGCATGACGGTTCTTGTTTTGATCCAATTCAGGCTGTAGTTCCAAATCAACTCGATAATTACGACAATGACGTGTTAAAACTCACGACCGGTTGTAGCGTTGCGGTGACAGGTACGGTGGCTGAATCTGCCGGCAAAGGTCAATCTTTCGAGTTGCAAGCCACAGCCGTACAAGTATTTGGCTTTGTTGAAGATCCTGACACCTATCCGATGTCGCCCAAACCGCACTCGATGGAATATTTGCGTGAATTTGCTCACTTACGCCCACGTACTAATATCACCGGGGCCGTGATGCGTGTTCGCAACTGTTTAGCGCAAGCAATTCACCGCTTCTTTCATGAGCGCGGATACATGTGGGTTGCGACCCCAATCATCACCGCCTCAGATGCCGAAGGCGCTGGCGAGATGTTCCGGGTATCTACCTTGGATTTACTCAACTTACCGCGCACTGAACAAGGTGATGTTGATTTCAGTAAGGATTTTTTTGGTAAAGAAGCCTTCTTGACAGTATCAGGTCAGCTTAACGGTGAAACATACGCCTGTGCACTATCTAAAATCTACACCTTTGGCCCCACGTTCCGTGCTGAGAACTCAAACACCAGTCGTCACCTAGCGGAATTTTGGATGGTTGAGCCAGAGCTCGCCTTTGCCGATCTTAACGATATCGCAGACTTAGCTGAAGATATGCTGAAATACTGTATCAATGCGGTATTAAGCGAACGTGCCGATGACATGGCCTTCTTCCAGCAACGGGTGGATAAAGATGTCCTTAATCGCTTACAGCATGTGGTCAGCAATAAGTTCGTGCACATGGATTACACCACTGCGGTCGAAATCTTGCAAAACTGTGGCAAGAAGTTTGAGTACGCCGTTGAATGGGGCATGGATTTACAATCTGAGCACGAACGTTATTTAGCTGAAGAACATGTAGGTGCGCCTATTATTCTGAAGAACTATCCGAAGGACATCAAAGCATTCTACATGCGCCAAAATGATGACGGCAAAACCGTCGCAGCCATGGACGTGTTAGCGCCAGGTATTGGTGAAATTATAGGTGGTAGCGCCCGTGAAGAGCGCTTAGATCGCCTTGATACGCGCATGCAAGAGATGGGCTTGCCGATTGAGCACTACGGTTGGTACCGTGATTTACGCCGTTACGGCACAGTTCCTCATGCCGGCTTTGGCTTGGGCTTTGAGCGCTTGGTCACCTATGTTACTGGAATGGGTAACATCCGTGATGTGATCCCGTTCCCGCGGGCTCCGAAAAACGCTGATTTCTAAGACGCTATTGGGCTACCCGTTTAAGTAGCTGCTGCTGTCACAACGCCGAGTAACCCCTCGGCGTTGTTCGTTGTGAGCCTAAGTTATTACTCCACTATCTCAACTTTACTCTGCCAATCTTTATCAGGCTTGATGGGCGTAGCGACCGCTGGCGTACCAACGTATAAAAAGCCAACGATAGCATCGGCTGGCGCTAAGCCAAGTTGAGCTTTAACCACCTCATCTTCGGCTAACCATCCAGTACGCCAGATGGCCCCTAACCCTTGTGCGAACGCAGCTTGCTGCAGCAATAAGGTGGCGCAGGCAGCGCAGGCCAGTTGCTCATCGCGCGGTACTTTGTCGTGTTGCTGTGCCCGCATTGCTACCATAATCACTGCAGGTGCTCGCAAAGGCAGTTCTTGGGCTTGTGCCACTTGCGTTTCATTAAGCTCGCGAGCCTTTGCGGCACTGGCAAATATTGTGCCCAACTTAGCGCGCCCCTGCTCTTGATAAAGCGTAAAAGAATACGGCATCAAGGCCATGTGATCAGGTGCTCTGCAAGCGGCCTGAAACATCAATTGTAATTGTTCATGAGTTGGCCCAGGTGCAACTAACCGAGGCATAGATGAACGAGTCGTTAATAATTCAATGGCTTGCATGGTGTCCTCAGGTTAATTATCTGCAGCTGCAGCGCTAAATAATGCATAGCTTAACAAATGATCACGCTCTGTTACATTGTCTGACTAGTTTCTCAAAAAAATCTGCTGTAATCTTCGTAGTAAGTCTTAATTTAGAGTAGGAACATTTTATATGAGCGGGATTGCTTCAGTCTTTAAAAAGCTATTTGGATTGATCAACTTTTTCCGAAAGTTGATTGTCAATGCGGTATTTTTTCTTGTTTTAATTTTAGTTTTAGGGCTACTTGTCGCTGAGGAAGAACAAGTTAAGGTACCTGAAAATGGCATGTTGGTGCTGCAACTGAATGGTATCTTGGTTGAAGAAGAAACTTGGGTCGACCCCGTGGACCAGTTCTTTAATGAAGCCTTCGGTGGCGGGAGTCAACTTCCTGAAGTCTTACTCGTTGACGTGTTAGAAAGCATCGAACAGGCTAAAACTGATGATCGCATCAGTGGTATTCAGTTAAATCTGAGTAACTTCGCTGGTGGCGGCAGTAACAAAATGCAAGCATTGGGCCAGGCCTTACTTGATTTTCGCAGTGCTGGTAAACCTGTAGTAACTTATGCCGATAATTACACTCAAAACCAATATTATGTGGCAGCCCATGCGGATACCATTTATTTGAACCCACTCGGGTCGATGATGTTCGAAGGTTTTGGTGGCTACAATCTCTACTTCAAAGATTTCTTAGAGAAGTTCAACATTACTGCTCATGTCTTTAAAGTGGGTGCCTTTAAGTCGGCGGTAGAACCCTACACCCGCAACGATATGTCTGATGAAGCGCTAGCCGCGAACAAAGAGTTGTATGACGAGTTGTGGGACACCTACATGGATGACCTAAGCCAATTACGTTCAATCAGCCCATTGATGCTAAGTGGCAAAATGGATGATTTCCGTCAAGCTCTGACTCAGTATGACAATGATATGGCGCAACTAGCCCTGAATACTGGATTAGTTGACGCTCTCTACAGTCGTGAACAATTCCGTGCTGAAATGATTGGAATTACCGGCCTTAATGACGATGAAAAAAGCTGGCGTCAAATCAACCACGAACAATATTTAGCTGCTCTTAACGGTCAAGCGGAGCAGTTAGAGGACAGCAGCGAACATAAAGACAAGGCAGAAATTGCCATTGTTGTAGCTCGTGGTGTTATTTCTGATGGCCAAGCCAAACCTGGTAGTATTGGCGGAGATAGTACCGCTGCCCTACTGCGTAAAGCACGCCTAGACGAAGATACCAAAGCTGTGGTGTTGCGTATTGATAGCCCAGGCGGCAGTGGCTTTGCCTCAGAAGTGATTCGCCAAGAGGTGCTAGAACTGAAAAAAGCAGGCATCCCAGTGATTGCCTCAATGAGCTCGGTTGCTGCATCAGGTGGTTATTGGATTGCCGCTAGCGCCGATGAGATTTGGGCCACTCCTACCACCATTACTGGTTCGATTGGCGTTTTTGGTATGTTCTTTACCATCGAAAAAGCGCTAAACGAATTTGGCGTGTACAACGATGGTTACCACACCACAGATTTGCCGGTATTAGATATTACTCGTGGTATCGATGATAACGGCCGCTATCTAGTGCAAGTATCCATCGAAAAGTTCTACCGTGATTTTGTTGGTATGGTAGCCGAAAGTCGCAACATGAGTTACGATGCCGTGCACGAGGTGGCTCAGGGGCGGATTTGGACCGGGCGCAAAGCCAAAGAGTTGGGTTTAGTTGACCAATTAGGTGAACTTGATGATGCCATTAGCGCTGCGGCCACCCGAGCTGGTGTCAGTGACTACGACGTGGTGACCGTGAGCAATGATCTGAGTCCACGTGAGCAATTTATGCAAGAGTTGTTTGGTCAAGCTAGTTTGTTAGTTCCGAGCGAGCTACGCAGCACCGAACAGAATCCACTTAAAGCGCAGCTATACAGCTTATGGGAAGAAGTTGAAGCAACCTCTAAATTCAATGACCCGAACGGTGTGTATGCTTTGTGTGAGTTATGCAAACTAAACTAAATGACTAAAAAAAATATTTATGTTGCCTATACCGGCGGCACGATAGGTATGCAAAAGTCAGCCCAGGGATACGTCCCTGCGGCTGGCTTTTTAACAGAATGCGTACACAATATGCCGGAATTCTTTCGTGACGAAATGCCCAATTTCACCATTCACGAATACCAGCCGCTCATGGACTCGTCTGACATGTCGCCCGCTGATTGGCTTCATATTGCTGAGGACATTCAACGCAACTACCAAGCTTACGATGGCTTTGTGATCCTCCATGGCACCGATACCATGGCCTACACCGCATCAGCCCTCTCCTTCATGTTCGAAAATTTGGCTAAACCGGTGATTATTACCGGTTCGCAAATACCGCTCGCGGCGTTGCGCTCAGATGGTCAAACCAACTTATTAAATGCTTTGTACATAGCAGCTAATTATCCCATTCATGAAGTTGGTTTATTTTTTAACAACACCCTGTTCAGAGGTAATCGAGCAACCAAAGCCGATGCGAATGGCTTTAACGCATTTGCCTCACCCAACTTTTCGCCGTTATTAAAGGCCGGCATTCAAATCACCCTGCAAGAGGGCAAAATCCAAGCCTTAGGGAATGAGCCGTTGCGCTTAACCGCAGTAACGCCTCAGCCAGTTGGCGTGGTTACCCTTTACCCAGGCATATCGGCTGCGATCTTTGACAACATGCTTCAGCAGCCCGTGAAGGCTCTTATCATGCAAAGTTATGGGGTTGGCAATGCGCCACAAGATCCAGCGTTGCTGGCTAGTTTAGAGCGCGCAATTGCGGCTGGTACTGTGGTACTCAATTGTACCCAATGCTTTAAAGGTAAGGTGAACATGGGGGGGTACGCCACGGGCAATGCCTTAGCCCAAGTGGGAGTGGTTAGTGGCCATGATATGACCATTGAAGCAGCACTGACGAAGTTACATTATTTGTTATCGCAAAACTTAAGTCAGACTCAGATTAATACCCTACTAGAAACTAATTTACGCGGTGAATTAACTGCTTAATTCGATTTGCAAGCAGTAGATTGCAGACAAAAAAATGCTCGGGACCAATCCAAGGTTGTCCCGAGCAAGGGGAATGGCTCAAGGGATTGAGCCGTGCGCTAAAACTAAAAGGAACTCATGATTTGAGTGTAGACAAATTTTCTACATTTGCTAACTTTTAGCTGGATTTTTACACAATCCTTAATTAGCGCCTTGAAATAACTTGAAAAAATTATTCTTAGTCACTGCCGCAACTTCAGCTAAACTGCAACCTTTGATGTCGGCAACACATTTTGCCACATCCGCAACGAGCGCAGGATGATTCTGTTTACCCCGGTGTGGTACCGGCGCTAACCAAGGGCTATCGGTTTCTATTAATAGATGTTGCAACGGAATAGCTTGAACCACTTCACGCAACTCAGTCGCACTACGAAACGATGCGATGCCTGAAATTGAAATGTAAAAGCCCAGTTCATCAATGGCTCGCTGCGCCATTTCTAACGATTCAGTAAAGCAATGCAGCACACCTCCACAACGCTCAGCACCGCCCTCTTTTAACATACTTAAAGTGTCCTCACGAGCATCGCGGGTGTGGATAATTAATGGCTTGTGAAGTTCGTTAGCTAACTCAATGTGATAAGCAAAGCTCTCTTGCTGTACCTTTTTACTGTCGGCATCGTAATAGTAATCCAAGCCGGTTTCACCAATAGCTACAACTCGTTCGTGTTTGGCTAAATCACGCAGTAGATGCTGCTGTAAGGGGTGTTTAGCGACATACAAGGGATGCACACCACAGCTTAGGTAGATATCTTCATAGTCGGCCACCAGCTCGGCCATTGCGGGAAACTCTTCGAGAGTAACGCCAATACATAGCATACGTTCAACTTGGGCGGCGCGAGCCGTGTCTATTAGTTGCGCGAAATCGCCACCAAAGTCGGCTAAATCAATTTTGTCTAAATGACAGTGTGAATCGATAAACACAAGGACTCCTATAACGGTGTGTTTATTATTTAATCAAATAGCCATCAGCTACAAGGGCTACATGGTAGCAGTGGCTAGTGCAGTATCACTGATGGCAGCTAACTTTGACTCAATCATGTTTTTTAACATGGCTTTATCGTCAACAAATTGCACCCCTACCCCTTGTTGTTCAGGGCGGCTAGGCTTAGAGGGCGCCAACCATATAACTTTGCTTTTAACTAGCACTGAGTTGTGCTCACCGAACAGGCGAACTTCGAGCAAAAACTCATCGCCTATACCGAGTGGCTCATCGGTATTAAGAAACATGCCTCCGCCTTTAATGAAAGGCATATAGTAACGGCGCAGTTGTGCCTCTGAATTCAACACAATGCGTTTTTTCACCAAAGGTGATTCTATCGGTCGCTGCTCTAAGTCCATAATAACCACTGTTGTTGTAATAATAACGGGCCATTCAAGCCTGGTTGCTGCTCTGTTTGCTGACGCAAAGTATAGCATAGGTGCAGCCACTGGTTTAGCTGACTAACCGAGTAGCCCTTTACGCCCAATAAGCTGGTTAGCTGTTGCTGCAGCTCTGGATAGTTCAAACGTTGTTCAGGTAATCTTTGGCTTACTCGAATAAGCTCTTGTAACAGCTTGGCACTGGCATCTAGATAGCCCAGCCAATTGCCCTTAGTCAGTAGCGGCCAATTGCCCTGACCCGCCAGCACTTGTAGCAGGAGTTCAAGCTCAGCTACGCTGTCATCGTTGCCTGCTTGCACCTTTGCCAATGCTGTGTAGGGTGCCTGCGCATAACGCTGCATCAATTGCTGCTGCGCCTTGCTCAAGGGTTGCTGTAACTGGTGCTCAAGCCATGCTTGTAGATCTGGTAGCGCCGGTGCAGAAAAACGATGGAGTCGCATCCGGCTGCGTAACGTCGGTAATAACTGACTGGTGCGTTCTGGGCTCAAAATCAAATAGGTGTTGGCAGTTGGCTCTTCTAAGGTTTTTAACAACGCATTCGCCGCCGCTACAGTCATCCTGTCGGCATGCTGAATCCAAGCAACCTTGTTGCCTTGCTGGGTTGCTGTGCCTTGCAGCGCTTCGGTCAGCGCTCTGATAGCATCAACGCCGATGGTCGTTTTACCTTCGGCAACGTCTACCTGATGGTAATCGGGATGGGTATGAGCTTTATATAACAAACAACTTTTGCAGGTACCACAGGCCTTACCGCTTGGCTGCTGGCATAGTAGCAACGCGATAAAGGCATCGATAAACACGTCCGTGCCTAACGCTGGCTGCCACGGAATGCAATGAGCATGACTCAATTGTTGTTGGCGTTGAGCCTGCACCAGCTCCTGCCAAGGTAAACGTAGCCAAGGCGCACTCATCTAGCGTAACCCCAAACGAACAAGGTACTCATCAAGTACAGCAATGATTTGCTGTTGCACTTGCTCAATGGATTGATCCGCAGCAATCACCTTAATAGAAGGATCCGCTGCTGCAATCTCCAGATAGCGTTGCCGCGTTCGCTCAAAGAAACTGACATGCTCTTGCTCGATGCGATCTAAATCACCACGACTGCGTGCTCGCTGCAGTCCCACCTGAGGATCGATATCTAGGAGTAACGTTAGGTCTGGCACAAAGTCACCTAAGACGAGGTTTTTTAATGCTTGAAGCTTAGCATCACCTAGCTGGCGCCCACCCCCTTGGTAAGCTCGTGAGGACAAATCATGACGGTCAGCAACCACCCACTGTTGTTGCGCTAGCGCCGGTTTGATCACATTGGCCACCAACTGCGAACGACTGGCATACATCAGTAATAATTCTGTTTCTGCAGTGAGTTGTTCTTGCCACTGCTGCTTCACTAAATCTCGTATTGCCTCAGCTAGCGGGGTGCCACCGGGCTCGCGTACCGTTACAGGTTGCAGCTTGTGTTGCTGCAGATAAGCCATCACACAAGCTATTGCGGTACTCTTGCCGGCCCCTTCTAGGCCCTCAATTACAATAAATTTTCCGTTCATAGCTTTCCGTTATAGCTTAGGGTTGTTGGCGCTGATAGCGATTTACCGCGGCGTTGTGCTCGGCTAAGGTTTTGGAAAAAACATGCCCGCCAGAGCCGTCCGCAACAAAGTAAAAATAATCCGTTGAGGCGGGATGGGCCGCTGCTAACAAACTCGCCCGACTTGGCATAGCTATTGGCGTTGGTGGTAAACGTTTAATCCGATAGGTGTTATAAGCAGTCTGCTCGCGCAAATGAGCTCGGGTTAAATTACCATCAAAATCAGTGATGCCGTAGATTGTTGTTGGATCCGATTGCAGCCGCATGCCGGCACGCAAACGGTTTACGAACACCGAAGCAACAGTAGCTCGCTCGCCAGTGATCCCTGTTTCTTTTTCAATAATGGATGCCATGATAAGCAACTCATAAGCATTTGCATAGGGCAAATCAGCGTCTCGTTGCTGCCAAATTTGCGCTAATTGCTGCTGCATTTTATCGTACGCAGCCCGCAAAATATCAAGCGCAGAGGTATAGGCGCGATAATGGTAGGTTTCCGGAAAAAACAAGCCTTCCAACGTTGCCGGAGTCTCATCAAACAGTTGCTGATAATCGCGGCCTAGCTCACGTCCTAGCAAAGCTAACAATGCCTCACCGTCGTTCGCGGCCAATTGCTGCAACGGCTCACTGGCTAAATATGGACTTGCTTGCAACCGAGCCAACACTTGCTGCAACGTCATCCCCTCGATCAAACTCACTTGAAATTGATGTTGTTTACCGGCTTGCAACTCTTGCCATACTTGCTGCAAGGTATGTGTTGGCGTAATCGCATAAACCCCAGCTTGTAAATGATGCGGAGTAACCAAGATGCGACTTGCTAGATAACTTGGAGTGACTTCAAGCTGCGCACCTTGTTGTTGTAACTGATGCAACAGACTACGCGCATGGGTACCTGGCTTAACTTCCAGCAACACGTCATCTGCTAAACCTAAGGGTTGTTTAAGCAACCAAGCACCATAACCAAAGGCAGCAATACCCCCAGCAAGCACAAGCAGGCAAGCAATTAAGCTAGCAATAACGAGGCGTTTACATCCCACTGATTAAGTTCCTTTGGTAACTCTGGCATGGCTAGCATTCGGTCATCAATAGCGGCTATTGGCCGCGGCCCTAACACACAATTACACACAAACATTTGTTCTACTTGCGCTAATTCTGCGGGCCTTAGTTTAGTAAGCTTTACCTTGCCAATGATTTGTTTATCAATCAATTGTTTTCTTACCACACCGGCAATTCCAGCTTGCTCTAAGCGCGGTGTGCACCATTGCTTACCATCATACCAAAAGATATTACTACTGGTTGCTTCAATAATGTTCGCTTGTGTGTCTGTGACTAATAAATCATCAAAACCACGTTGTTCACATTCATCGCTAAGCAACACCTGCTCTAATCTGTTTAAGCTTTTTAAACCAGCTAACATAGGCTGCTGCGCTAACTTAAAATGCGCTAACGCCACTCGTAACGGGCGTGCTGACCAAGGTGGTAGATCTGAGCGCTGCACGTACCAGTGGCCCCTAGCTTGGTGATCTAAGCGATAACCGCGAGCACTTGCGCCACGAGTTATAATAATTTTGATGACACTCTGAGGATGTTGTTGGGCAATCTGCTGCAGTAAGTGCAGCACTTCATCGGCGCTGGGTAGTTGCATCCGTAACTGCTGACTGGCGTACTGAAGGCGTTGCCAATGAGACGACCAAGCCTGGATCGTACCGGCCTGAATAACTAACGTAGTGAAGTGTCCGTCGCCAAATTGTAGACCACGGTCTAGAGAAGTTTGAGTAAGGGGCTGGCCATTCATCCACATGCAAAAAAAAGGCGGAATTTTCATTCCGCCTCTGCGCTTGCTTAGAACTTAGTCGTTTGCGTGATTGTTCACGTAATCGATTGCTGCTTGCACAGTTTTCAGCTTTTCAGCTTCTTCGTCTGGAATTTCAGTACCAAACTCTTCTTCTAAAGCCATAACTAACTCAACGATATCTAGTGAGTCAGCACCTAGGTCATTTTCAAAAGAAGCTTCTGGTTTCACTTCTTCTTCTTTAACACCTAGTTGTTCAACAATAATTTTCTTTACGCGATCTTCGATATTACTCATTGTATGTCCCTTGAAATTTAGGTCACCCGTTCAAAATTGGGCTTAGTGTAGTGAATGCGTCGCCATTAATAAAGCAAAAATTGCGCTTTACCCGAGAGGTCGTACCCCTTAAGCACAACTTTACTTGAACTAACTGGCTTGTTACACCATCGCCATGCCACCGTTAACATGAATTGTTTCACCGGTGATGTAGGCTGCACCCGGTGATGCTAAGAACACCACGGCTGCAGCTATTTCTTCTGGTTTACCCAGTCTTGCTGCTGGTATATTGCTAAAAATAGCTTGTTTTTGATCTTCTGTCAGCGCTTTTGTCATATCAGTATCAATAAAACCTGGCGCCACGCAATTTACTGTAATTCCGCGAGCCGCAATTTCTTGCGCTAATGATTTAGTAAAGCCGACGACTCCAGCTTTGGCTGCACAGTAATTCACCTGGCCCGGATTACCCGTGGTACCCACCACCGAAGAAATATTGATAATACGACCATGGCGACGCTTCATCATACCGCGTAGCACCCCTTTACTGAGTCTGAACACAGACTTTAAGTTGGTGTCTAAAACGCTATCCCAGTCATCTTCTTTCATTCGCATCAGCAGATTATCTTTGGTAATGCCGGCGTTATTAACTAAGATATCAAGTTGACCATAGGTTTCATCAATGAAAGCTAAGATACTAGCCACGCTTTCATCTGCGGTGACATCTAATGCGACGCCAACCCCGTGCTCGCCTAAATAACTAGAAATAGCTTCTGCACCGGCCGTAGTCGTTGCGGTACCTACCACAGTTACACCTTGCGCCACTAATTGCTCAGCAATCGCCTTACCAATACCGCGACTCGCGCCGGTGACTAACGCCACTTGTCCCGTTAATTTAAATAATTCACTCATGGTTGCTTCCTTTTATGACGCTTTGCATACTATCGATGGTATTGAGCGCGTCTGTCTGCAGATTTTTATCAATGCGTTTGATCAAGCCCGTTAAAACTTTACCTGGACCCACTTCGTACACTTCAGTCACGCCTTGCGCTGCTAAACTTTCGATAGTCTCAGTCCAGCGTACGGGCGAATACAGCTGTCTAATTAAGGCATCACGAATAGCATCAGGTTCACGCGGAGCTACCACGTCAACGTTGTTGATGACCGGTACTTGCGGCTGATGCAGCGTCAGCGCTGCTAAATCCACTGCCAAACGCTCGGCGGCCGGCTGCATCAGTTGACAATGGGATGGCACACTGACGGGCAACGGTAACGCTCGCTTTGCTCCTGCTTCTTTACAGGCTGCCGAGGCACGCTCTACGGCCGCAGCATGGCCGGCAATAACCACCTGGCCTGGCGAGTTAAAGTTAACTGCGGCCACCACCTCGTCTCCGGCTGCTTCTTGGCAAGCAGCTATTACAGCGGCATCATCTAACCCGATGATCGCTGCCATGCCACCTACCCCAGCTGGCACTGCTTGCTGCATGTACTCGCCACGATGAGCCACCAATTGCACCGCATCAGTAAACTCTATCACCCCAGCACAAACCAGCGCTGAGTATTCACCTAAACTATGTCCGGCCATGAATTCTGGCACCGCCACACCTTGGGCTACCAGCACCCGATACAAAGCCACACTAGCAGCCAACAGCGCTGGTTGAGTGCGCTGCGTTTCATTCAGTTGCTCGGCCGGACCATGCTGGGTTAACTGCCACAAATCATAGCCAAGCACGTCACTGGCTTCAGCAAAGGTCTGCTCGACCTGCGGAAACTCTGCCGCAAGCTCTGCTAACATACCTACAGTTTGCGACCCCTGACCGGGAAAAACATAAGCACGCATCATGCTATCCTTTTATTTCATTCTGATGATAATCAATACACAACTAACGCTGAGCCCCAAGCAAAACCGCCACCAAAAGCTTCTAGCAGTAGCCGTTGCCCACGTTGGATACGACCATCGCGAACTGCTACATCCAGCGCTATTGGCACCGATGCCGCCGACGTATTACCGGTGTAACTTAAGGTCGTTACCACTTGCTCCATGGGCATCTGTAGCTTCTTTGCGGTAGCTTTAATAATCCGCATATTGGCTTGATGAGGAACTAACCAGTCTAATTGGCTAGCCGTTAATTGATTCGCTGCTAGCGTCTCGCCAACCAGCTCACTTAATTTGTTTACCGCTACTTTAAAGACTTCATTGCCTTTCATGTACATCCAGGCTTCGCTTAACGCCTCTGGCTGATGACGGCGCGGATGGTTGGCACCAAGTAAGTCTGCAAATTCACCGGCACTATGTAAATGGGTCGACACAATTCCAGCGCTATCGCTAGCTTGCAACACGACGGCGCCGGCACCATCACCGAACAGCACAATAGTATTGCGATCATCAGGATCGCATAAGCGTGATAACACGTCAGCACCAATCACTAAAACTCGCTGATAAGTACCAGCACGAATGTACTGATCCGCCACACTTAAGGCGAAAATAAAGCCTGAACAGGCCGCAGCCACATCAAAAGCGGGTACGTTACGGTGCGTGAGTGCTGCTTGGATTTCACAGCCTACGCTAGGAAATGCTCGTTCACCAGAGGTGGTGGCCACCACGATAAGATCTAAATCATCGGCGCTCATTTGAGCTTGTTGAAGAGCCAATCGAGCGGCGGCTGCCCCCATAGTAACCACACTTTCTGCGGTAGTAGCTACGCGCCGTTCATGAATACCGGTACGCTCAACAATCCAATCATGGCTGGTGTCTACACGTTCTTCCAGCATTGCATTAGTGAGACGCTGAGCTGGTAAATAATGCCCAGTGCCTACAATCTTTGCATGCATGTAACATTTATTCCTGTGCTAACAGAACTTGCTCTACTCGGTCGCGAATTCGCCCAGGTAGATCCCGTTGTGCTTCTTCCACAGCTTGCTCAATGGCACTAAAAAATGCACGAGCATTGGCATCACCGTGGCTTTTAATCACAACGCCACGTAATCCTATCAGACTTGCACCATTATAGTGGTCGGGCTTCAGCCAATCCCATGATTTTTGCAGGCGCTGGTAAAAAAGCTTAACAAACCAACGAGTTAACCAGTGAGCATTAATGTTTGATTTGATATTATCGAGCAATAAATCAGCTAATCCTTCACAGCTTTTTAAAGCGATATTGCCGACAAAACCATCACAAACAATCACATCTGCTTTGCCAGAAAATAAATCATCGCCTTCAATGAAACCTATGTAGTCGATGTGTTCAGAAGCTTGTAACAAGGCAGCCGTGGCTTTTACCACGTCATTACCTTTGATTTCTTCTTCACCCATATTCAGTAAAGCTACCCGTGGGCGCTCGATTTTTAAGACCTGGTGCGCGGCTTCGGCACCCATCACCCCAAACTGAAACAAGGTGTCTGAATCACATACAGGATTGGCACCTAAATCAAGCATAAAAGCTAATTTACCCTGCTGTTGTGGAATCGCCGACATCAAGGCTGGCCTTAAAATGCCTGGCAAGGTCTTTAAGGTAAAGTAGGCTTTGGTCATCAAGGCGCCGGTATTTCCGGCACTCACACAGGCTGCCGCTGTTTCATTAGCAACTAATTCGAGTGCAACGCGCATGGATGAATCTGGTTTAGCACGCAGAGAGTAGCCCGGCTTGTCGGTCATAGTGACCGTTTGGCTGGCATGCTTGAGAGTAATTTGAGGGTGTTGCAGCAGCTGTTGCTGTTGCAATAAAGGCGTCAGTTCTGCTTCATCGCCAACGACAATAAAGTGAACCTCAGGAAATGTTGTTAGCGCCTGTGCAAGCGCGCTAATAACAACTGAGGGGCCATGATCGCCCCCCATTGCATCAAGTGCTAGTGTCAGTGTGGCCATAGCCTCACTTCCGTCACTATTACTTGTTAATTACTTTACGGCCTTTGTAGAAACCATCAGCTGTTACATGGTGACGACGATGCGTTTCACCAGAGGTAGAATCAACCGACAGTGTAGGGCCGCTCAGTGCATCGTGAGAACGACGCATGTCGCGCTTCGAACGACTTTTCCGATTCTGTTGTACAGCCATTTACGCTATCTCCTAAGTTTATTTACGCTTTAATTCCTGCAATACCGCAAAAGGATTATCTTTTGCTGCTGGAGCATCATCAATCTTGCCCCATTGCATTGCTTTACTATCTACCCGACATTCGCGCTCTTCGTGTTTAATGACCACGGGTAACGCCAACATCAATTCATCTTCGACCAAGGCATGCAGATTAATTTCGCCCAGCTCGTCAAGCTCAATCGGTTCGTACTCTTCCGGCATCTCGGTGGCCTTTTGCCGCTTCGTTATCGGAGCATAAACAAAATCACATGAAATTGGCCATTGCATTGCATCTGAACAACGTTCACAAGCAACACACACAGTAACTTCAGCATGACCCGTTAACCGTTTGATGCCTTGTGCATCCGTATCAAAACTTAATGATACATCAACATCAGACATCGGCTCTAATAACAGCTCTTGCAAACGCGCAAGACTCTTCCCCGGAACTAATCCGATATAAGAAACTTGTTTGCCGGCACTTTTAACCGGATCGACCGTAATCGGTACTCGAACCTTCTGCATAGGGCGCGAATGTTAAAGGATTCGCCTAGTGAACACAAGTGATTTTCGCATTTTTAAAATGTACTGGTCAATGGATTATAACCCCACTGCCGTAACATCTGCAGCAAGCGCAGTAATGGCAAACCAATCAAACTATTAGGGTCATCCCCTTCTAAGCGTTCAAACAAGCTAATACCTAAGCCTTCGCTTTTAAAGCTACCGGCACAGCGCAATGGCTGCTCCAGCGCAATATAGCCCTCAATTTCAGCTAAGCTCAACTCGCGAAAGTGAACTACAAAAGGTTCTACGCAACTTTGCATAGCGCCGGTATGGCTATCATAAAGAGCTAGCCCAGTATAAAAAGTTACTGATTTACCCTGCGCGGCTTGAAGCTGTTTTATTGCATTAGCCACCGTGTGAGGTTTGCCAACAATCTCACCATTGACCACCGCGACCTGATCAGAACCAATCAACCAATGCTGAGGATACTGAGACGCCAACGCTTTGGCTTTTGCTTGGGCTAAGCGCTCAACTAACGCCGGTGCTGTTTCGCCGGCTAGCGGTGTTTCATCCACTTCTGGTGCGGCGACCGTAAAGGTAGGAATGATTTTTTCTAAGAGTGCTTTTCTAAAAGGTGAGGTGGAGGCTAACACTAGGTTCATATCGGGTCTCACTTAAACTTGCTTGATGATCTTGCAGTCTGACTGCCTTACACGTGCGCTAACAACTCCGGCCACTGCGAAATGATGGCGAGCGGTTGATATGGTTGTAACTGAGCGGCATCATGCACGCCAAAGCCCACCCCAATACGAGGCATATTAACAGCAGCAGCCATGCGCATATCGTGAATAGAATCCCCAATCATTACGGCTTCGTGAGGCTGACGTTTGGCGGCAGTTAAAATATCAACCAGCATGGTTGGGTCGGGTTTGGATTTAGCTTCGTCAGCACAGCGCGAAAAATCAAATAATTGCCGCGTAGCTGTTTCATCCCAAGCCCGTTCCAAGCCCTGACGAGCTTTACCGGTTGCTACCGCAAGTTGATAGCCTTGCTCCCGTAACTGCTGCAAAGTGGCTAATGCTCCCGCAAAAAGTGGCGACGGGGTTTGGCAATCGACCACGTACTGTTGCCGATAAACATCGGTAAAACGCACCATTTGCTCCGTAGTAAAACGGCCAAATAGCTTTTCGATGGCTGGCTGTAAACTAATACCAATAATATCTTTGACCGCGGCCACTGACGGCACCGGTAATTCGAGAATTCTGGCGCTGGCTTGCATCGAGGCGACGATACGAGCAACGGAGTCCATTACGGTACCGTCCCAGTCCACTATGATTAACGGATACTTCATACGAATTTGGTTCCACCTAGGGCACGCAAGGTTTGCGTCAACTGATGATCCAACGGCGCATTCACTGTGATCGTTTTAAGTGTTTGTGGATGCTGAAAACTAAGCTGATGGGCATGCAAAAATAATCGTTTCAACCCGCAGCCTTGCAGTTGCTGATCAAATTCACGATCACCGTACTTATCATCGTAGGCGATGGGGTGGCCTGCTTGCAGAGCATGCACCCGAATTTGGTGGGTACGGCCGGTGATAGGTGACGCCTCAACCAAGGTGCAACTCGCCTGAACTTGAGCTTTAACTTTCTGCCCAAAGCGCTCGATCACCCGAAATCGAGTTTCCGAAGGCTTACCTTCGGCGTCAACCCGAACTACTCGCTCACCAGACTTGAGGGTGTTTTTCTGCAAGGGGGCAGCAATAAACTTAACATGCTCTTGCCATTGCCCGCGCACCAGCGCTAAATATTGTTTATCCATGGTTTTGCTGCGCAATTGTTCATGCAAATGGCGCAGTGCCGAGCGGCGCTTAGCGATAAGTATGCAGCCGCTGGTATCACGATCTAACCGGTGTACGAGTTCTAGCTGTTTAGCTTGAGGACGCAAGGCCCGCAAACTTTCAATCAGGCCAAACTGCAGCCCCGAGCCACCATGAACGGCTAATCCTGCTGGCTTATTAATCACCAACAAAATATCGTCCTCATACAAGATCTGTTCTTGCAAGGCTTGCACGCGGTCTAAATGAACTGATGGTAACGGGTTTGCTTCAGCCACTCGAACAGGCGGAATCCTTACGATATCCCCAGCTTGAAGCTTATATTCTGGCTTGGCTCGTTTTTTATTTACCCGCACTTCTCCCTTGCGCAAAATTCGGTACACCAACGATTTGGGCACCCCTTTTAACTGCGCAATAAGATAATTATCAATTCGCTGACCGGCATAGTCGGCATCGATTGTTTGCAGGCGCACCTGCGAAGTTTGGTTTGTCTCTGTCATAGGATGCGGATTTTAGCACTAACCCTTGACAATGTTCATCTTGTATTTGCACCAATTTTTATGCGACAATCGGATACCGGAAAAATCCGCACCGGTTGATTGAGCGCGGTACGTGGTCATCATGCTGAATTCTGATGGCTCGTAAAACAGGCAAACATATTTTTACGCGTGATTTGAGCGGAGCTGCGTTAGTACTAACGAGTCCACCCCAGCTTACGATTTAGTCCAGATTGCATCCGATAAAGAAAATCGGTCAATTGGGTTTCGAGAAGTTGGCGGCACGGAAGATAGGTTAGTCCTCCTTTTTGATTTATAGCGAAAGGCTGAAACCAGCGCGCCCGCCCCTGAATCGAATCACTTTAGTAACACCAGTGCTGCAACGCAGTACGACTTATAACAAGCGCATTTCGGCTTGGTAACCAATTGCAAAACTCACGTTGGTGTTGATGTAAGAACACAACGGGAGTAGCCAGAACTCAATATGTTATGAGTTTGGCAAACTACAATTCAAACCTGAAATGGCGATGGCTTAGGCCAGTCGTGCTGGGTTGTGGCCTTATAAAGAGTCACAACTAATGAAAAGAATGCTGATCAATGCAACACAGCAAGAAGAATTGCGTGTTGCCCTCGTTGATGGCCAACGCTTGTACGATTTAGATATCGAAAGCCCTGGTCACGAACAAAAGAAAGCTAATATTTATAAGGGTAAAATTACCCGAATTGAACCCAGTTTAGAAGCCGCCTTTGTTGATTATGGTGCCGAGCGCCACGGCTTCCTTCCCCTTAAAGAAATTGCCAAAACCTACTTTCCTAGTGGTTACTCTTTCTCTGGCCGCCCTAACATCAAAGATGTTATTAAAGAAGGCCAAGAAGTTATTGTGCAGATAGATAAAGAAGAGCGCGGGCAAAAAGGCGCAGCTCTAACGACCTTTATCTCATTAGCCGGTAGCTATCTGGTGTTAATGCCAAACAACCCACGTGCAGGTGGTATTTCGCGCCGTATTGAAGGTGAAGAACGGTCAGAATTAAAAGCCACATTGGATGCCCTAAACTTACCTGAATCCATGGGGTTAATTGTACGTACTGCGGGCGTTGGCAAGTCGCAAGAAGAACTTGAGTGGGACCTTAACGTGTTGCTACACCATTGGGATGCTATTGAAAAAGCAGCCAATGCGCGCCCTGCTCCGTTCCTTATTCATCAAGAAAGCAATGTTGTCTTCCGTGCGATTCGCGACTATCTGCGCCGTGATATCGGTGAAGTTCTGATTGATAATCAGAAAGTCTTCGATATGGTTCGTGATCATGTCACTTTAATCCGTCCTGATTTCGTCAGCCGCGTTAAAATGTATCAAGGTGACGTGCCGCTATTCAATCATTATCAGATTGAAAGCCAAATAGAATCAGCTTTCCAGCGCGAAGTGCGGTTGCCATCGGGCGGTTCAATCGTCATTGATCCAACTGAAGCACTTACCTCGATTGATATCAACTCTGCTCGCGCTACTAAAGGTGGCGATATTGAAGAAACGGCTTTTCAAACCAACTTAGAAGCGGCCGAAGAAATTGCACGACAACTGCGTTTACGCGATGTCGGTGGTTTAGTTGTCATTGATTTTATTGATATGACCCCTGCTCGTCATCAACGTGAAGTTGAAAATCGTTTGCGCGATAGCTTAAAGCAAGACCGCGCTCGTATCCAAGTGACTCGAATTTCACGCTTTGGTTTATTAGAAATGTCACGGCAACGTCTGCGCCCATCACTTGGTGAAGCGTCTAACCATGTTTGTCCGCGTTGTAGTGGTCATGGCACGATTCGTTCGGCCGAATCCTTGGCATTATCTATTCTTCGTTTAATTGAAGAAGAAGCCCTAAAAGACAATACCATTCAGATCCAAGCTCAGGTGCCTGTTACGGTAGCTACTTATTTATTGAATGAAAAACGCCAATCTATCGTAGATATCGAAAAGCGCCATACCGTTTCTGTGCTGGTTATTCCTAACCCTCATTTAGAAACGCCCCATTTTGATGTGAAGCGTTTACGTAACGATGAAGTGGATGAAGCTAATAGCTTCACCTTAATCGAGAAGCCAGACAACACCACCACCGAAGTGGTCTTGAATAAAGACAAGCCAAGCTTTGAAGAGCCTGCCTTAAAAGGCTTACAGGCACCGGCAGCACCAGCACCAACAGTTGCAGCTGCCAGCCCAGCCCAAGTAGCGGAAGCTGCGGGCCCAGGTTTGTTGTCACGATTAGGTAAATGGTTGGCTAATTTGTTTAGCAGCGACTCGGACGAAGCTGAGCAAAAGCAGCAGCAACAGCAACAGCGCCGTCCTAATAATAACCGTCGTAATAATCGTGGTAACAATAACCGTCGTCGCAATAACCGCTCACGTTCACGCGACACCGATGATGAGCGCAAAGATGCTGCGGCAAAAACCACGCAAAGCAAAGACAATAAGCCAGCTGATGCCGCTAAAGCAAATGATGGTAAAGCCAGTGATGGTCAAAAAGAGCGTAGTAATCGTCGCAGTCGTGGTGGTCGTAATCGCAATAAAAACAACGACCAGGCAAATACTGACGTCAACAAAGCGGTTACCGCAGAAGCTGTTAATCATGACGAAGCGCCAACAGAAGCTAAGCCGGCAGCACCAAAACAACGCCGTCAACGCCGTAAGTTAGAGCGTTCTGTACGTATCAGTACTGGCGATGTTGATGGTGCAGCGACCACGACTCAAGCTGTTGCAGCGCAAAACGCTGAACTTGCAACAGCGAGCGTGACCAGTCCTAGCGGCGATAACCAAGCTCATGACGGTGGTACTAAGACTGCAGCCGACACAGCAAAAGCTGATGACGGCCATGTTGCAACCCCAACTGAAACAACGGATACGTCAGCGACCTCTACAACTGATGCTAGCGATAGCGAAGCGACTGAAACCGAACGCGCGCCGCGCAATCGCAGCCGTCGTTCACCGCGTCATCAACGCGCAGCGGGCCAACGTCGTAAAGCCGAACAAGCCCAGCAAACAGAAAACGGTACTGATTCTACCGCAGAAGCAGCGGTTGCAGCAGCTCCTGTTGAAGCAGAAGCGCAAGCAGCCCCAGCTCAAGTTGAAGCAGCGGCTCCGAGCGAAGAAAAGGCTCCTGTAGAAGCAGCTACAGCTGAAGTAAAAGCTCCTGCGGAAGCAGCAGTTGCTGAGACAGAAACACCGGCTGCAACAGAAGAACAAGCTCCTGCTAAAGCAGAAGCTGTGGCTGAAACCGAAGCAGAAACTCCTGTAGAATCGGCACCAGCTGAGACAGAAGCACAGGTTAAAACAGAAGTAGAAACTCCTGTTGAAGCAGAAGCACCTGCTGAAACAGAAGTACCGGTCAAAGCTGAAGTAGCAGCTCCTGCTGAAACAGAGGCTCCGGTCAAAGCTGAAGTTGAAGCACCTGCTGAAACAGAGGCTCCGGCTACAACCGAAGTAGAAGCTCCTGCGGAAACAGAAGTACCGGTCAAAGCTGAAGTAGAAGCTCCTGCTGAAGCAAAAACTGTTGAAGCACCAGCTCAAGTTGAAGCAGAGGCAGCGGCTAAAGCTGAAGTAGAAGCTCCGGCTGCACCAGAAGCACCTGTAGCTACCGCTGTGCGAGGCAAGATGACGAGCGCTGCTATGGCGAAAGCTGCTGCGGTAGCTCGTGATGGTGATTATCAGCCATTAAAGGCGTCAGATAACAGCCATCGTGTAGCTTTTACGAAAGATGCTCGAGTTGCGAGTTTTGCAGAAGCTAAAAGTGTGATTACTGCGCCAATGAGTAAAACACAGTAAGTCACAAGGCTGTAGCGAACACACTCATTAAGAGCGAGTTCGCTCAGGCCAACAAAAAAGCCGCAATCATCATCGATTGCGGCTTTTTTGTTGGCTTTCTTGATTTAGCTAGCGGGCTAACGCATTAGGTTAGCCCTGCTTCAATCATTTTAAGTTGTCTTCAAACAACTTAAAGATCCGGCGGTATTCATCTAACCAGCTTGAAGGCTGACGAAAACCATGAGGCTCGACCGGAAAAATAGCGGTTTCAAAGTTTTCTTTTTCATGCTCAATTAAGCGCTGAACTACGCGCACGCTATCCTGAAAGAAGACATTATCATCTACCATAGGTGAGTTGATTAATAATGCATCTTGAAGCCCCTCAGTAAAATAAAGCGGCGAGCTACGACGATACGCAATAGGATCATCATCCGGTAAATTCAAAATGTTCGAGGTATAACCTGTGTTGTAATGAGCCCAATCACTGACAGGTCGTAACGCTGAACCGGCTTTGAATAACCCTGGCTCTTTAAACAGTGCCATGAAAGTTAAAAAGCCACCGTAAGAGCCGCCGTAGGTACCCATGCGTTCAACATCAACATTAGTATTAGCACCAGCCCAATTCACAACATCTACCAAATCTTCTACTTCAGGTGTTCCCATCTGCCGATAGATGGCTGTACGCCAATCACGACCATATCCTTTAGAACCACGATAATCTAAATCCAATACCACATACCCTTGCTGGGTTAAAAAGGTATGGAACATAAATTCACGTTGATAACCTGACCAGCCAGCATGGGCATTTTGTAAATAGCCGGCGCCGTGAATAAAGACTACGGCCGGGTATTTTTCAGCACGATTTGCATCATAATCTTTGGGGTAATACACCCGGGTATAGATAGGATGATCAACATGACTCGATGGTATCGGCACAATTTCTGGAGCAACCCAATCAAAGGCCATAAAACTATCAGTGACCGTTGTCGTCAATCGCTCTGGCTGGGCCGCGTCGTCTAATGTTTGCACATAGAGCTCTTCTGGCTGCAGGGCCGATGAGTGTTTGATTAGTAACTTATCTTCTTGGGGGCTTAATTCATAATTATTGATACCACCTAAGCGAGTTAGCTGCTCAAGTTCTGCGGTTGCTGTATTCACCCGAAAAACTTCGTAGTTGCCTGGATGCGGTTGGTTGGCACTAAAATAAATATAATCACCCGTGTGACTCACCGTTGGGTCTTCCGTCACAAAGCTACCTTGAGTTAACTGCTTGATCTTACCAGTTAAAGGTTTGACGTATAAATGTGCATAACCATCTGCTTCAGACTGGAACCACAAGGTATCGCTATTGGGTAAGAAACCAAACTCATTATGGGTGTAGTTAATCCAAGCTTCATCATGCAAGCGTTCTTGATTCACTAGTTTTTTACCAGCAAAATCAATGCTAGCAATCCAGCGGTCCTTGTTATCCCAAGCTTCTAGCATTACTGCCGCATGCTGCCCATCATGGGTCCAACGAACGGCGCCAGCTTGCCACCCCCAATCTTGCATTAAAGTAATCGGCCGTGGTTGTTCTTTAGACGTATAGGTTTTTCCTTCAGCGGCATAGTTTTCTTTTCGCACTGCCGCCAACACATCCTCGTTCCAACCGGGCAACGAATTATAAGTTAACTGGGTTTTCTCACCGCTGGTTAAATCTAACACCAACAACTGATGCTCTACCGGCTTAGCATCGGCTACCCGTGCACGCACCGACTCTGCTGCCACACGTCCGTCTTCGGTCACATAGTTTGGCATAATATCGCCATCAGCCCGCCATTGCTGCGGATCGCTAATAGCTACGATCATTTTATCACCGGCTGGCGACAAGCTCGCTGCTACCAGTTGCTTACCTTTACCCAGATAAAAGGATTCGGGCGCCAACGAAGGATTTTTTTGTTGTAACTCTTGTTGCTGGGCAAAACGCTCAGCGCGCTGCTGACGTTCTACTTGGACGAACTCGATCAGTTGCTGTTGCTCGCGTGCAATAAAATCTTTTGGTGCTTGATTCGCTTGTGGTTTATCTTGACTAACTAAGCTCGCAATTTGCTCAGTTTTGCCGGTATTAACATCCACCACAAAAAAGTCATTACCTTGGCGATAAGCTAGCCGGCCGTCCGTTAGAAACTGTAATTGGCTTTGTCTCGCTTCATCACGAGTTAACTGGCTGGTTTCACCGTTAACTACCTGCTTAACAAAGATATTACCTTCAAACGTATAGGCAATCAGGGAACGATCCTGATTATAAACGCCACCGTTATAGGCATAGTTATGCAGACGCTCAAGAGGTACTTGATGAGCAGCTTTAGTTAGCGGCTGATGAAACCAATCGCGTAGCTGTGAGCCGGCACGTTTTTGCTGATACAGCACACCGCTGCCATCTAGCATCCAATAGGCACTTTCTGGTGACCGCGCCACCCAATCTTGGTCCGCCATAATCTGCTTTAAAGTAAGCTCTTGCCCTACTTGAGCTTGGCTATTAGGTGCTGTTGCTAACACCGCTGGAGTGACCTGCGTCGCAGCTGTAGAGGATGTAGGAGTGGTGGTTGCACAAGCAGCCGAAAGCAAGGCTGCGGCAATAGCAATTGCTACTTTTGTTTTCATTATTGTTTCCTTGTTAACCTAGCCATTGGGAATGAAACCTGAGTTATCAGCCCATTAAAGCAAAATGCCCAGCAAGATACGAGCTGGGCATAAATAAGATGCGATAAAACTGTTACAGTATCAGTTAAACTTCGGCGTCTGGCTGTTTACTTGGATGTGCCGCTGCAACAAACGGTAACTCAAGCAAACGCTGATAAATTCCCATCATGATGGGATAATCATCTAACGCTATGCCAAACCGCTGGGCGCTATACACCTGCGGTACCAAACACACATCAGCCATAGAGAACTGGTCGCCCACACAATAAACACCGGCTACCTCTTCTAGGTTCCGTTCAAACGCCTGAAAACTTTGTTTAAACCAGTGCTGTAACCAAGCTTGCTTAGCGTTATCTGAAACCTCTAATTGCTGGCTCAAATACTGCTGAACACGCAGATTAATGAGCGGCTGCAACTCACTTGCAATATCCAGTGCTAGTGCTCGAATAGCACCCCGCTGCTGCGCATTACCTGGCAACAATGAAGGCTGTGGATGAGTATCTTCAAGATATTCCATGATCGCCAACGACTGATGCAAAATCACCTTGCCATCGACTAAGGTAGGCACCAAGCCATTAGGATTAAGCTGGCGGTAAGCTTGTTTGTGTTGCTGACCACCCTCTTTAATTAAATGCACTGGAATATAATGATAGTCAATTTGCTTGTAGTTGAGCGCTATCCGCGCCCGGTAACTGGCGCTTGAGCGCCAGTAGCCGTAGAGTTCCATGCTTAACTCCGCTGTTATTCTGCAGCTGGGTCGTATTGCACTACAACTTGGTCGATACTACCAAAAATGCTGTGCCCATCTGCATCAATCATTTCAATTTTGATGGTGTCACCAAATTGCATAAACCCGGTACTAGGCTGGCCATCGCGAATGGTTTCTATCATGCGTACTTCAGCGATACAGCTGTAGCCCACACCACCTTCATCGATTGCGCTACCGTGATCAGTACCCTGCTTATTAGACACAGTTCCAGATCCGATAATAGCACCAGCTCCGAGATGACGAGTTTTCGCTGCATGGGCAACTAACTGAGCGAAATCAAAGGTCATGTCGACACCGGCATTCGGTTTACCAAATGGCTTGTTGTTATAGTAGCTCAACAATGGCAAATGCACCTTATTGTCACGCCAATTTGCGCCCAATTCATCGGGAGTTACGGCAACTGGCGAAAAAGCTGATGATGGCTTCGATTGAAAAAAGCCAAAACCTTTGCCCAGTTCATTCGGAATCAAGCCACGCAACGAGACATCATTCACCAGCATTAACAAGCGAATGTACTCGCCTGCTTCAGATGCACTAACCCCCATAGGGACATCGTCGGTGATAACCGCAACTTCACCTTCAAAATCTATTCCCCAAGCAGTATCAGCCATGCTGATCTCGTCTTTAGGGCCCAAGAAGTCATCAGAACCCCCTTGATACATTAAAGGATCAGTCCAAAAGCTTGGTGGCATTTCAGCATTTCTAGCCTTACGTACTAACTCCACATGATTCACATAAGCACTACCATCAGCCCATTGGTAAGCACGTGGCAATGGCGATTCACATAAGTGCTCATCAAAGGCTTGCGCATCACTCAGCTCACCAGCATTTAATGCTTGATAAACCTTCTCTAATTGCGGTGCAATACCATCCCAGTCGTCCAACACTTCTTGTAAGGTTGCAGCAAGCGCGGGTACTGCTACGGCTTTGCTCAAGTCGCGGCTAACCAACATCAATTGGCCATCGCGAGTTCCATTTCTATAAGTTGCAAATTTCATCGTCTAAGTTGCCTTTTGCTCGTCTTTAGCTTTCCAGCTATATACGTAATCTGGGTTTTCCACACTTGCGCACACGTCGCCCATCTGTAATGGGTTACGGGTATCTAGCATCACGGCTACTTCATCAGTAAATTTCTTACGATATTCTAAGCCGGCCTGAAACGCTTTTGGATGTGGACCGTGGGTAAACCCGGCGGGGTGAAAAGTCACCATGCCTTTATCAATGTTGTCGCGACTAAAGAAGTCTCCTTCATGATAAAAGAGCACTTCGTCGTAATCATCATTGTTATGATAAAACGGCACTTTTAATGCGCCTGGATCGGATTCAATCGGCCGAGGCACAAAAGTACAGACCACAAAACCATCGGCGACAAAAGTGGTATGTGCTGATGGCGGTAAGTGATAGCGATGGCTCATTAAAGGTCGAATATCACGCCAGTTAATTCTGACTGGAGCCAAATCACCATGCCAACCAATTGCATCTAATGGATTAAATGGATAGGTAATGACTGAGATTTGCTCGTGTCTTTTGACTTGCACTTGCCAGCTATCTTCGCTGTATTGCGCTTTAAATTGCGCATCAATATCCGGCGTATCCAAACAAGCAGGATCAAAAATAGCGTGATTACCCACCAAACCTTTCTCGGGCAATTGATAGGAACTGTTAGTCGCCTCAATCATCACAATTTGCATGGGTTCTAGGGGCTCTAACCGCCATGAGGTTGATCGTGGAATCGAGAAGTAATCACCTTTTTCTAAAGTGATATGGCCGTAATCACAAAATAATTCACCGCGCCCTTCGTGGATAAACAAAAGTTCATCACCATCAGCGTTACGCACTAAAAATGGCATCTTTTGCGAACAGTGCCAAATACGGAATTTGCATTGCGCATTATGTAACAACAAGGGCACCTGCCACGGCGATTCGGTGGCTACTTGGGTTAATTGATTAAAATCAAAGTTACGTGGGCGCAGCTCGCCGGTCCACTCACTCCAACCGGTTGGCGCATGGCGATGATGAAAGTGCGTAGCGGGTCCAAAGAACCCACTGCGCCCTACTTCGCGTTCATAGATCGCTTGCTCCGGAAAGTCTGCATGAGCTTGTTTAGAAGCCGTACCTACTTGTTTCGGAAAGCTGATCCATTTACGCATCGCTTAATACCCCACGACGAATTTGATCTTCTTCGATAGATTCAAACAAAGCTTTGAAGTTACCTTCACCAAAGCCTTCGTTACCTTTACGTTGAATAATCTCAAAGAATACCGGACCAATTACTGTTTGAGTGAAAATCTGCAGCAAGATACCGTCTTTCATGGGCGCGCCATCAATGAGAATTTGCAGCTCGTGCAACTCATCAACATTTTCTTCGTGACCTTCTACGCGCTCATCAATTTTCGCATAGTAGGTATCTGGCGTCGGCATAAAGTCCATACCAATGGCACGCAGATCACGTACTGTCTTGTAGATATTATCTGAGGTTAACGCAATATGCTGAATACCTTCGCCTTTGTATTCGCGCAAGTATTCTTCAATTTGTGATTTATCATCATGTGATTCGTTGATTGGAATCCGGATTTTACCACACGGTGCTGTCATCGCACGGCTCAAGAGACCCGTTAGCTTGCCTTCGATATCGAAATAACGGATTTCACGGAAGTTACCGATCCGCTCATAGAAACCAGCCCAAGTATCCATATTGCCACGGAACACGTTGTGAGTTAGGTGATCAACTTCATAAAGGCCTGCAGCGTGCTCTTGCATTTGCGCTTGCCAGTTATCATAGAAATCAAAATCTGTGCCATAGATGCTGTCTTCGCCAAATTTATCAACAAAATATAAGACGCTAGCACCAATGCCATAAACTGCTGGGAAGTCTTCTTCTCCGGCTGCTAGATTACGTTGGAATGGCTTCGCACCATTGGCTACCGCATGGGCAACTGCATGTTCTGCGTCTTTAACTCGCCATGCCATGCCGCACACACTCGGGCCGTGCGCTTTGGCAAACTCTTCCGCTTGACCGCCTGGCTCGGCGTTGATTAAAAAGTTGATGTCGTTTTGCTTAAACAACCATACTTGCTTGCGTTTGTGTTTAGCAACTTCAGTAAAACCCAACTTGCCAAACAGGTCTTTTAAAGCAGCAATGCCTTCAGCATCAGGGGCTGTGTACTCCACGAATTCGAAGCCGTCAGTTTGCAGTGGATTATAATGAATATCGCTCATGCTAGTTCCTTGATTGTTGTTCTAGAGTTTCGAAGATAAAGCACTACTAACTATGAGATAGCATGCTTTTATTAGGTCTTTACTATGCGCAACAATAGCTACTTACGCTAGCAGCGAGGTGATATTAGCTGCGACGCAGCAACCCGATAGTTTTGTAAAGTTATTGATACAGATCAAAGAATAGATAGCTTTATCGGGCTTGCTGTCAGCATTCTGATACAAAACCCGACATCCCAAGTAAAGATTTGTTTACAACGGTTTCTTTTTACGGTTTTTTCCGATCCCGTATTCGCGTAATTTATTCGCTACCGCCGTATGCGAAAGGCCTACTTTTTTGGCTAATTGACGGGTGCTGGGATAGCTTGGATAAAGTCGGCGCAAAATCGTACTTTCAAATTTTTTCACCGCTTCATCTAAACTACCCTCTTCTAAATCTACCGTGACCGCATCAGCCAAGTTACTGGTACTCGGCAATTGCAAATCATCAGCATCAAGGCTGTCTCCCTCTGCCATCGAGATCGAACGGAACAGCACATTCTCTAGTTGGCGTACATTACCTGGCCATGCATATTGTTGCAGTCGCTCCCGGGCCGCTCGGCTTACCATAATCAAACTCCGCCCCAAACGTTGACATGCTTGTACGGTAAATTGGTCAGCTAATAACGGAATATCTGTTTTGCGTTCTCGTAACGGGGGCACGTGCAACGACAAAACATTAAGGCGATAAAACAGGTCTTCACGAAAACGACCGTTTTCTACTTGCTCTAGCAAGTCATCTTGAGCTGAACAAATTATCCGTACATCTACGGTCACTTCTTGTTCTTCACCAATTCGACGAAAACGTCCATCTTGAATAAAGCGCAGCAGTTTAGCCTGCAGTCCATTGGACATTTCACTTACTGCATCTAGCAGCACAGTACCGCCGTTGGCTTGCTCAAAAATACCCTTCTTAGCTTCGGTATAAGGCCCCAAGCTCCCCTTGCCGTGACCAAAGAGTTCGCTTTCAGCGACATTGTCAGGTAACGCGGCACAATTAATCGCCAAGAAGGGTTGCTCAGCACGTTTGCTGGCCTGATGACAGGCACGAGCCAACAACTCTTTGCCCACCCCAGTTTCGCCTTGGATCAGCAAAGGCACATTTAATTCAGCCATCCGAGACGCTTCTTTGATCAGTCGTTTCATACTGCTGTGTTCGCCTAACAGCTGACTAAATGCGTCCGCTGATACATTACGCTGCCATTGCTCGGCGAGTGGCTGTGGTTTGCAGGTCATCACAGCGCCAGCAAAGTTTTGTTTGGCTTGCTCGTCGCTGATCCAGATGGGTAATAAATCGGCAAAATATTTTGCGCCACTGACACTGATTTGCTGCACCGTGGCTTGTTGCGGTTGCTTCTCTAGCCAACGCAGCAGGTTAAAGCCGCTGATCCAATGACTAATATTACTTCCTAACAGCGTCTTGCCACTATCACCCAAAATCCGCTGCGCGGCGTCATTCGCAATATCAATATCGCCGCGACTATCGAGTGACAAAATAGGATCCGGCAGCATATTCAGTAACAGCTTGAACTCATAATGTTCGCGCTCGGAGGGCATAAAGGCGACTGTTTTAACATCTTTCACATTAGCGATACGCCTTATTTCAGGCATCAGATGCTGAAAATCTTTAAACTCTAATTCCGGAAAGTTTAGAAAGATCTTACCTTTCGGATCCACCTCAATACCACGCAAATCAATCTCATAATTGCGCAATATTTCTAACACATCTTGTGCAATACCCAGGCGATCATCACACGTAATTTCTAGCCGCATCATTTACCCGCTGTTGTAGTAATGGTTGTTGCGATAATGTCACTGCGATGGATGCATGTACTCATGCGCAGTGGATCTAGGATCAGCGACCCGATAGTGGCAAGCCGACCGTTAGAGCAAATGTAAAGCAAAGTATACACAAAAAAAGCTTGGTACCCTATAAGTACCAAGCTTTAAAATATGCGTACTGCCGCAACAATAAGACTGCTGGGCTGGTTTACTCGGCTAAGACCGTATCGGTACGGGCAGCCATAATAAAGTCGTTTTTGTGTAAGCCTTGAATGGCATGAGTCCACCATACCACGGTTACTTTACCCCATTCGGTAATTAAGGTTGGGTGGTGAAACTCTGCTTCGGCAATATCAGCAACCCGATTGGTAAAGGCTAACGCCAGTTTAAAGTTCTTAAACTTAAACTGCCGCTCTAATTGCATCACGCCATCTCGAACTACCGGTGTCCAATCAGGAATTGCACGCATTAATTCGGCTAATTCTGCATCGCTAACTTTAGGTGCATTGGCGTTACAGGCTTCACATTTTTGCTGGTGTAAATCAGACATAACTTCCTCAATTCACTGTATTAATAAAATAATTCTTAAAACAACTTAGGCCACTTCAGTTTTTGGCTTAGGCGGAAATTTAGGCTCAAACAAACCAAGCTCCATCGCTTCTTGCACCAATGCCATGATGTCTAACTGCGCAATATCAAACAGCTGTTGAGTGGATTCCAAGGTGTAATAAATAGGTTGCATGATATCAATACGATACGGTGTCCGTAACGCATCTAGCGGTGCCAAAGGCTTACGCTCTGGTTGGTCACTGTACAACGCATATTCGGTTTCACCTGGTGACGATAAAATGCCACCACCATAAATACGTAAGCCATCAGCGGTATTGAGCAATCCAAATTCTACCGTAAACCAATAGAGCCTTGCTAAATAAACCCGCTCTTTGGGGCTAGCATGAAGGCCAAGTTTTCCGTATTGATGGGTAAAGTGAGCAAACGCTGGATTTGTTAACAGCGGACAATGGCCAAAAATCTCGTGAAAGATATCAGGCTCTTGTAAGTAGTCGAACTCTTCGCGGGTACGAATAAAAGTGGCTACCGGAAATTGTTTATTGGCTAATAACCGAAAAAACTCATCGAAAGGAATCAATGCTGGTACTTGTGCTACCTGCCAGCCGGTTGTTGCCTCTAAAACTTGGTTTATTTCGTGCAATTGTGGGATCCGATCTTGCGGCAACTGCAATAAATCAAGACCATGCATGAATTCATCGCAAGCTTTGCCTGGAATGATCTCTAATTGGCGTTTAACCAAATCATGCCAAACCGCATTATCTTCATCGCTCCACGCAATGATGCCGTGCTCATCAGGTTGCCGCGACACGTACTGACTGGTTTTACCCATGTTGGTGCTCCCCTGTAGTTAACTGTGTGAACGCCTGCTCTAGGTCAGACAAAATATCGCTAACAGCTTCTAATCCAACGGATATCCGCACTAAGGTATCGGTGATACCGGCCGCCGCTCTTGCCTCTGGTGTATAGGGCGAATGGGTCATTGAGGCGGGATGCTGAATGAGGGTTTCTGCATCACCTAAACTCACCGCGATTGTAATCAGCTGTAAGCTATCTAAAAATTGTCGTGCCGTGTTGATATCACCGCATAATTCAAATGCGATCACCGCACCGGCACCATGCATTTGTGTCCCCATCAGTGGCTGAGCTGGATGATCAGCAAATCCAGGATAGTAAACCTCACGCACTTGAGCATGATCACGCAGATACTCAGCAACCTGCTGTGCATTTTCGCAGTGACGTTGCATCCGCACATCTAAGGTTTTTAAACCACGCAAAATTAACCAAGCATCGTGCGGACTCATGGTCGCGCCCATATCTTTTAAGGTGGTTAGTTTGATTAATTCAATATCTTCAGCACTACCACAAACGATGCCCGCCACGACATCGCCATGGCCATTCAAATACTTAGTGGCGCTATGTAAGACTAAATCAGCACCTTGTCGACGTGGTTGCTGCAGTAACGGGGTCATAAAAGTATTGTCGACCACTAACTTAGCATCGCCAGCATGGGCAATCGCTGCCACCGCTGCAATATCAATCACTTTCAGATGAGGATTAACCGGCGACTCGAGAAAGACCAATTTGGTGTTCGTTTGCATGGCTGCCGCCGTCTGCTCTAAATCGGCCATGTCAACAAAGCTCACCTCGATACCGAAGCGGGTAAACAGATGCGAGAACAAGGCAAAACTGCAGCCGTAGATAGCATCGGATACCAGCACATGATCGCCCTGTTGCAAAAACGCCAGCATCGCCGCTGATACTGCCCCCATTCCCGTTGCTGTTGCCGCGGCAGCAGGATAGTCCTCTAGCGCTGCCACTCGCTGTTCTAGTTCAGTAATGGTTGGATTGCCTAACCGGCTGTAAATATAACCTGGCTCTTCACCAGCAAAGCGTGCTGACCCCTGCGCAGTATTGGCAAAGGCAAAAGTCGCTGTTTGATATAAAGGGCTGACCAGCGCACCGTGTTCATCCTTGGCTTTACCACCATGGATAGTGACCGTCGCTGGCTGCCAGTGCTTGTGTTTATTATTGGTGCACATAAAGCAGAACATCCTCTTGTTGTTGCCCACAAGAGTGCATGCGAGGCTGCCTTATGGCAATCCTGAACTTTGATGTGGATCAAACTCAGGCGTAACGAAAAACTTACAGCTGCTTTAATTCGCGGTCGATTTTGTAGGCATTTGAGGTGACATAGCCTTCTAGCCGCTGCAAGCTTTGCTCAAGTTCATTAAACTCTTTCGCAATTTCGTGAAAAGCTCGCTGCGGAGGTTGTCCTCCTTGCCAAACCTTAGTTTTTATTTCAACGGTATGGGCCGCTTTATCGTCCGCTTTTTTCTCGTCCATAATAAAGTAGGCCACAAAATAGACGATAACCGCTAACGTACCACTGAAAATCAGGAAAGAAGCTGCAACCAATCGCACCAACCAGACTTCAATATTGAAGTACTCGGCAATGCCTGCGCAAACGCCCGAGATTTTGGCGTCTTTTTTGCTGCGCGCTAAAGGTCCCTGTTTGCTTAGGTCACTCATACTCGGTTTCTCCACTGAGGTGCCTCGGCATCAAGAATAGCTTCAAGCGTTTTAATACGCTCTTGCATACGCTCGGCCTGATGGGCCAATTCTTGCAATTGCAGTAATTCCTGCTGCGATAGGCCTTCGTTCAATTTACGCTGGCTGCGATAGTGCATGATGATCCACAAAGGCGCCACTATCACCATAAAAATAATAATTGGCGCAGAAATTAAAGAAGCTAATAAATCCATTGTGTCTTATCTCGTTTTATTTGGTTAATAAGCTGAACCGTTAGATGCGTTATTGTCGCACCAGCCCGGCCCAGCTAAAGGCATCAACGGGCTCTCTTAGTCCGCTGATTTTTGTTCTTTTACTTTTGCTTTTAGGGCTTCTAGCTCATCAGTGATTTTGTCATCTGCTTCTAATTGAGCAAACTCATCACGAAGCGTTTTCTTACCTAAATCATAAGCTTCAACTTGTGATTCTAGGTCATCGATTTTACTTTCGTAGCTCTCAAAGCGTAGCATTGCATCATCAATTTTGCCGCTATCAATACGTTTTTTTACTTCCAAGCGACTGCTCGCCGCACGTTGCCGCATGATAATAGTTTTCTGCCGAGCTTTGGCATCGGCTAGTTTTTCTTGCAGTTGGCCAACTTCTTCGCTCAGGCGTTGTAAGTGTTCTTCAACACGATCCACATCGCCTTGCAAACTTGCCGCCTCAGCACTGGCCTTTTGCTTCTCGGTTAGCGCTAATCGAGCCAAATCTTCACGATCTTTGCTTAACGCCAATTCAGCTTTGTTTTGCCACTCGTTGACTTCATTTTGAACACGCGCCAACTGTCGCTCGCTGTCTTTCTTTTCCGCAATTAAGCGGGCTGAAGTTGAACGCACCTCAACTAAGGTGTCTTCCATTTCTTGGATGATTAAACGTACCATTTTTTCCGGATCTTCAGCTTTATCCAGTAATGCGTTTAAGTTTGAATTTACGATATCTGTAAAACGTGAAAAGATACCCATTGTTAATTCCTCATTAATTGTCGAAAATACTCATCACTAGTTAAATCAGTGTGGGATTGTCAGTTTGTCTACTCAGTAAAAAGTAATGCAGATACCGTGCCAACTTTTTATGTTTCAAGTAACACATTGATTAGTAATGATAAAACATTCTGACATCAATTAAATTTGACCTGCAGCATTTATCAAATACACTAATAATTAGTGAGTTTCACCAATAACAACAATAATGAGTGGTGCCTGATATGAGCCGGTTTCGCGATGCCGATAATTTACTCGGCCAAGCCAATAGTTTTCTTGCTGTATTAGAACATGTATCGCAAGTTGCACCGTTGGATAAGCCCGTACTCATCATCGGTGAACGCGGTACCGGTAAAGAACTGATAGCAGCGCGACTGCATTACCTCTCCAAACGCTGGCAACAAAACTACATCAAGCTTAATTGTGCCGCGCTGAGTGAAAGTCTGCTCGAAAGTGAATTATTCGGACACGAAGTAGGCGCCTTTACGGGTGCACAAAAGCGCCACGAAGGCCGCTTTGAACGCGCCGATGGGGGTAGCCTATTCCTTGATGAGTTAGCCAACACCTCCACGTTAGTGCAAGAAAAGTTACTTCGGGTGATTGAATATGGAGAACTTGAACGGGTTGGCGGCAATAAAACAGTGCGTGTTGATGCTCGGCTCATCGCTGCCACTAATGAAGATTTGCCAACATTGGCTGCACAAGGTAAGTTTCGCGCCGACCTACTCGACCGCTTAGCTTTTGACGTGATTACCCTGCCACCGCTGCGTGAGCGACGTGAAGATATTTTGCAGCTAGCTGAGCATTTTGCCATTAAAATGGCGCGCGAGTTGGGTTATGAGTTGTTCAGTGGGTTTACTGAACAAGCTCGCAGAACGCTACTCGATTACCATTGGCCTGGTAATGTGCGTGAACTTAAGAATGTGGTGGAGCGCTCGGTATATCGGCTCGGCAGCGGCCAAGTTCCGGTGCAGCAGATCATTATTGATCCCTTTGCCAGTCCTTATCGACCGCAAGCTGCCGCCCATCGAACAAATCACGGGGCGTCGCCATCAGCAACGGATAAGCAACCACCAGCAAGCACTGACTATGTTACAGACACTACCGCCGAGCCGCCTAGCAGTAAAGACATGTCCGACTCTAACCTGCCCGACTTTAACTGCGGCAACATCGATTTTAAACAGGTTAGTGCTGACTTTGAGGTCAGTCTATTGCAGCATGCGCTGCAGCAATCGCAATTTAATCAAAAGAAAACCGCAGAATTGCTCGGTTTAACCTATCATCAATTACGTGGCTACTTAAAAAAGTACCAACTACTAGAAAGTTGAGGTTAGCGTGTTTCTTAAACCGGTATGTTTGCTTACCGCAGTTACTAGCGTTTTTATCTTAAGCGCATGTAGTGACAATAACCAACTACCGGCCCCGTTAAGTGAGGGCTTGGTGTATTGTTCTGAGGGTAATCCAGAGAGCTTTAATCCACAGTTAGGTACTTCCGGCACCACCGTTGATGCAACCTCGGCGCAACTCTACGATCGGCTGATTGATTATGACGCTGAGCAACAGCAATTTATTCCCGCGTTAGCAACCCAATGGCAAGCCTTCGACCAAGGTACCAGGTATCGTTTTAAGCTCAGACAGCAGGTAGCTTTTCATCAAACTGCATGGTTCCAGCCCAGTCGTCCGTTTAACGCTGATGATGTACTTTTTAGTTTCAACCGTTGGCTCAACGAACAACATCCTTATCATAACGTTGGCGGCGGCCGGTACCCCTTTTTTCGCTCCAGCGGTTTAATGCGCTTAATTAAACGAGTAGAACGCGTCGATGATCACACCGTTGATTTCTGGTTGAACCAAGCGGATAGTTCATTTTTAGCCAACTTAGCTACTGATTTTAATGTGATCTTAGCAGCGGAATACGGTGCTCAGCTGCTCGCTCAAGGAACACCAAGCGATATCGATAGGCTTCCTATCGGCACCGGTCCCTTTGTGTTTGATGAATTTCGTAAAGATTTTGTGATTCGCTATCGTAACCATCCCGACTATTGGCGCTCGCAGCCGCATATCACTCAGTTAGTGTATGTGATTACTCCCAACGCCAATAAGCGGATGTTGAAACTCCTGACCGGTGAATGCGACGTCATTCCTTATCCACTGATTGACGAATTAGCTCAGCTTGATACGCAAGCTGAAATTGAAGTAGCTAGCGCAGTGAACCCAAGTTTGTCGTTTTGGGCCTTTAATACCAAGCGCCCCCCTTTTGATAATCCTTTGGTGCGTCAAGCCTTAGCTCATGCGATTAATCGTCCTGCCATTATCCAGACCATCTACGGCGGTAAAGCCCGGCTCGCCAGTGGCATGCTACCAGAGACTTCTTGGGCTTATAGCGCTGAACCCCAAGCCTATCTTTACGATCCAGCTAAAGCCATTGAACTACTACAACAAGCGGGCTACCCCAACGGATTTAGCATGAATATTTGGGCGATGCCGGTACAACGTGCTTACAACCCTAATGCACAGCGTATGAGCGAACTTATGCAAGCAGATTTAGCTCGTATTGGTGTGCAGGCAGATATTGTCAGTTACGAATGGAATACCTTTCGGCAACGGCTGGCTCGCGGAGAGCATGATAGCGTTTTGATTGGCTGGGTGGCTGACAATGCCGATCCGGATAACTTTTTCCGCCCCATCTTGAGTTGTGCGGCAACCCGCAGTGGTAACAATCGGACCCAATGGTGCGATCCTGAATTTGATCAGCTCTTGGTCGAAGCCATCACTGAGACTGAACCGCAGCAACGTAAACAACTCTATCAACGAATTGAGAATTACGTGATGCAACAAGCCCCGCTGGTGCCCATTGCCAATTCATTGCGGTTTCAGGCCCATCGCGCTGATATTCAAGGGGTTGAGTTACCCCCGTATGGTGGCCTCAGTTTTCGCAAAGCACGGAGGCTAACCGATGCTCCGTTATAGTTTGCGCCGGCTCATTCTTTTTATCATTACGCTGTGGCTGTTGAGCCTATTTGTGTTTGCCCTGAATTATTGGTTTCCTGGTGATCCCCTTACCAACATGACCGGAATCCGTGATCAGAGCAGCTACGCTTACCAACAAGCAGTTGACGCACGTGGTTTTGATGGCGGTATTTTGCAGCAATATGTGGGGTTTATTGACCATCTTTTGGCCGGGCAATGGGGCAACTCCCTAGCCAGTCAAACAGACGTTTTTGCTCAATTACAACCGCTGTTTGGCGCAACCCTTGAGCTTGGCTTATTAGCCATGGCGCTGGCATTATTACTAGGCTTGCCACTCGGCATATATGCAGCATTACAGCAACGAGGACCTCTCGATCGCGTGATTATGGGATTGAGTTTAAGTACTTATTCCATTCCCGTCTTTTGGTTAGCACAACTTTTTATTCTGTTGTTTGCTGTCAAGCTGGGCTGGAGTCCCATCTCAGGACAAATTAATCCACTTTATAATATTGAATTACAGAGCGGCTCGATTCTTTGGGATATCTGGCGCAGTGATATGCCCTACCGCCCAGCAGCATTTATTGATGCCCTAGCCCACTTGTGGTTGCCGGTCTTGGTATTGTCGTTAATGCCGATGACTATGCTCATTCGTATTATGCGCAATGCCATGCTCGATGTGCTGCAACAAAATTACATTAAAGCGGCACGAGCTCGTGGTTTAGCTGATAGCCGTATTTTATTCCGACACATTATTCCTAATGCCCTGCAACCAGTAGTGCGTCAATTGGGCCTGCAATTTAGTGTGTTAATGACAAACATCATTATTACTGAAGTTATTTTTAATTGGCCGGGCCTCGGCAGTTGGTTAGTCAAAAGCATTTATGAGCGCGATTACCCGGTTATGCAGGCAGGTATTTTAGTGTTAGCAAGCTTAATTCTGCTGGTCAATGTGCTGGTTGAGCTATTGCATGCATGGCGGTATCCGCAGGTAAGGAAAGAACAACATGCCGAACACTAGTATTTATTATCAACACCGTGAGCCTAGTCCACTGCGGCAATTATGGCTCCACATCACCGCTAATCCTTTTGCGATGGTAGCTTTTTATATTATTGCCGGCATTATGGTGCTGATGGTGCTGTCGCCGCTAATCAGTCCATTCAGTTCTGAAACTCAATTTTCAGATCATGTGCTGCAACCTCCTGCTTGGCACGCCGAGGGACAGATTAGATTTCTGTTTGGCACCGACGACTTAGGTCGAGATTTACTTTCCCGAGTGCTGCATGGTTCTGTTTACAGCCTTGGTTATCCCCTGTTAGCTACCTTGTTGGCAGCAGTGATTGGCATCAGTATCGGTGCTTGGGCAGGCATGAGCCAAGGTGTGCAATCTTCTACCCTCAATCATTTATTAGATGTCCTGCTATCCATTCCATCGTTACTGTTAGCGCTAGTGATTATTGCCATTCTAGGCCCTGCTCTACATAACGTTATGATAGCTATCACCTTAGTGTTGATTCCGCAATTTATTCATAGCGTGCACAATGCCTTTTATGAAGAGCGCAACAAAGAGTACGTGGTTGCGTCAAAACTCAATGGCTGCACACGCTGGTACCTGCTTACTCGAGTGATTTTTCCGAATATTACCTCGGTGGTGGTGATGCAAATCACCTTTGCACTCTCTACCGCTATACTAGATATTGCGGCATTAGGCTTTTTGGGGCTTGGCGTGCAGGCACCGGCGCCAGAATGGGGTACCATGCTGGCGCGTAGCTTAGATCAAGTTTATTTATCGCCTTGGACCATGGTATTGCCCGGCTTGGCCTTGTTTTTAACCGTGCTCTCTATCAATGTACTAGGAGATAGTGTGCGAGCCGCCATTCAAGAACGGATACGTAATTCATGAGCCAAACGTTACTTGATATTCGCAACTTAACCATTGAGTTACAGACCAGCTCCGGCTTGGTTAAAGTGCTGGATAAATTTAGCCTGCAAGTTGCTGAAGGCGAAATTCATACCCTTGTAGGCGAATCTGGTTCAGGTAAAAGTCTCTTGGCTAAAGCCGTTATGGGGTTTATTAATCCGCGCTGGAAAATTACCGCCGACCGTCTTTGGTGGCGTCATTACGATCTGCTGGCGTTAAGCCCTAGCCTGCGCCGGCTAGTAACTGGGCGGGATATGGCGATGATTTTCCAAAATCCCAGCAGCTATTTAGATCCCAACAGTAAGGTGGGTGACCAACTGCGTGAAACCATCCCCGCCAGCGAGCTAAAAGGTATCTATTTGCGCCGCAAAGCTTCCCGCACCGTGCGCGCAGAACGCTTACTGCATCGCGTTGGTATCAAGGATCACGCTGCGGTGATGAACAGCTATCCTTTTGAATTATCCGATGGCATCGCTCAAAAAGTGAGTATTGCCATGGCTATCGCCTACAATCCTAAACTACTTATTGCAGACGAGCCCACTACCGCGATGGAGCCAGGTACTCGCAATCAGATTTATCGCTTGCTAGCCAAATTGAGTTCACAAGGCATGTCGATTCTTATGATAACTCAAGATTTAACCTCGATTATTCCAGAAAGTAAGCGTATGAGTTTAGTTTACTGCGGGCAATTGATGGAGACGGGGCCAACAGAAAAATTGATGACTGAACCCTACCATCCTTATACTCGAGCTATGCTTGAGATGAGTCTTTACAACCAAACCTCCGCAGCAAAGACACGGTTACCAACACTTTCAGGCGCCATCCCAACCTTACAACACATGCCGATCGGTTGTCGCCTAGGCCCGCGTTGTCCGTATGCTCGTAAAGCTTGTATTCATCAGCCGCGCTTAGAAAAAAGTAGACAACATCAATACGCCTGCCACTTTCCGTTAATTGAGGGCAATCACGATGACTAAATTGCTTGAGGTACATGCTATTTGTAAGTATTACCAGCAAAAGCAAGGGTGGCTACCCGGCCGTAGGATTTGTGCTCTAGAGCCTATTAGTTTTAGCCTCAACAAAGGCGAAACGCTTGCTATTATGGGAGAAACTGGCTCTGGTAAATCGACGATTGCAAAGCTGATTGCTGGTGCGGACGTGCCCTCTAATGGCGAAATTTGGCTGCACGGCAAACGTCTTGATCCCCATAACTACCGCCAGCGCTGCCGCGATATTCGAATGATTTTTCAAGATTCGATGCGATCGTTAAATCCGCAGTTAACCATAGGTAAGCAGCTTTCAGAAGCACTTAAATTCAACACCAATTGGAACCTCGCACAACAAACCGAACACGTGCTACAAACCTTAAGCAAAGTCGGCTTATTGCCCGATCATTATCATTTTTATCCGCACATGCTATCCACGGGGCAGCAACAGCGGGTGTGCATTGCCCGAGCAATAATTCTCGAACCACAGATCATTGTGGCTGATGAAGCCTTCGTAGCACTGGACCCATCGATTAGAGCTCAAATCATTAACCTTATCCTAGATCTTCAAGAAGACATGGGTATTTCATTCATTTTCGTCTCTCATTCGCCGGAGATCGTGAAACATGTTGCAGACAAGATCTTAATAATGCATCGTGGTAAAATGATTGAGTTTGGAACGACAGAAGCGCTTATCCATAATCCGCAACATCAGCTAACGCGTATGCTGTTGCAGTCAGAACTATTAAACAAAGCGCTTAAACACACAACAACACAGGAGTAAGACTTTGGAAACAGGCACGCTAATATCTCTAGCGCTCTACTTCATCGTTATGTTGGGCATAGGTGTTTATGCCTATAAAAAATCGACGGCCGATGTTTCCGGCTACATGTTGGGGGGGCGCAGTTTAGGCCCAGGAGTAACAGCTTTATCTGCTGGTGCTTCAGACATGAGTGGCTGGATGCTGATGGGTTTGCCAGGCGCTATCTATGTGTCTGGGGTATCGCAACTATGGATTGCCGTAGGCTTACTTATTGGTGCCTACTTAAACTACATTGTCGTGGCACCGCGATTGCGCACTTACACTGAAGTTGCTAACGACTCCATCACTATTCCGGACTACTTTGCCAATCGCTTTGACGACCGTAAGCGCTTTTTACGGGTGTTTTCTTCGATTGTCATCATTGTTTTCTTTACCTTATATACCTCGGCTAGCTTAGTTGCCGGCGGTAAACTTTTTGCCAGTGCCGCATTTGGCTTGGACTACAGTTTAGGCTTATGGGTAACAGCCGGCGTGGTTTGTGCCTACACCCTGTTCGGTGGGTTTTTAGCGGTTTCCATGACCGACTTTGTACAAGGGTGCATCATGTTTGTCGCCTTGGTACTGGTGCCAATCGTGGCAATCTCCGATTTAGGTGGTATGACCGCAGTGACTCACACCGTCGAATCGATGAATCCTGACTACCTTGAACTGTTTAAAGATGCCGCAAAAGATCCGTTGGTGAATCAGCTCAGTTGGCTGGGTATCATCTCATTACTAGCATGGGGCTTGGGCTATTTTGGTCAACCCCACATCATCGTCCGTTTTATGGCGATCCGCTCAGTGAAGGATATTCCTACCGCACGCCGAATCGGTATCAGCTGGATGTTTGTTTCTATCATTGGTGCCATGGTTACCGGCTTTGTGGGTATTGCCTATGTTACTGAAACTAAAATGGTCCTTAATGACGCTGAGACTATATTTATTATCTTCTCGCAATTCTTGTTCCATCCCTTAATTTCGGGCTTCTTATTGGCTGCAATTCTTGCAGCAATCATGAGTACCATTTCATCGCAACTGCTAGTTACCTCAAGCTCGCTTACAGAAGACTTTTACAAAGCTTTCTTGCGCCGCGATGCCAGTGACAAAGAACTAGTCACCGTAGGCCGTATTTCGGTGTTATTAGTTTCATTGGTGGCTATTGCGCTAGCATGGGATCCTGAAAATACCATTCTAGGTCTCGTTGCTAACGCTTGGGCAGGATTTGGCGCGGCCTTTGGTCCAGTGATTATTATGAGCTTGTTCTGGCGCAGAATGAATCGTCATGGTGCCCTAGCCGGCATGCTGGTGGGTGCTGGTACTGTCTTATTCTGGATTTACGCACCGGTATTAGCTGACGGAGCAACGCTTAGTAGCCTTGTTTACGAAATTATCCCTGGCTTTATCCTAAGCTCGTTAGCGGTATGGATTGTTAGCTCAATGACAGCTGAGCCAAGTGCTGATTTACAGCAAACCTTCGCTAAAATGGAAGCCGTCATTACTGAACACAAATAATAGAACCTAAGGTTCCAAATCTAAAAAGCCAGCGTTAAAACGCTGGCTTTTTTATATCTGCTTAAAAACTTGAAATGCTAACCGCGTCGCTGGGCAAAAAGTTCCAACTCAGACATGATGTAATCTTTCATTCTGATCGTGGTTTCATAGCCAATATCTATCGCATCGTTACCACTTTCAAACTGCATTAAACCAATATGCCCTAATTTCGGCTGAATCAGGATATCGGGCGGATCACCAGCCAAACGTGCTTTAGTAATTCGCTCTTGCATGATATCGATAGAGCCTGCCATCACCCCAAACATACCAGGAGCTTTGTACGAAGGGCCAGTAAACTTCTCTTTAACCGCATCCCAATAGTGCTGACTAGTAGAGATAAAACTATTAAAAAACCCCTCTCCTTCGTCTTGTTCCGATTGCGGCTTAGGATGACTTGCCTCGGTCGTAGCCGGAGTATTATGCCCATGCACATCCGCTTGCGGCTCAACACCATCTTTAGGAGGAGCTACGTACTTGGATCTTGCTTCGATGGCGCTGGTGTTCAGCTGTGAGTTTAAATTCACTGCAATGACGAAGTCAGCACCTAGCGCACGGCACAAGGACACTGGTACAGGATTCACTAACCCACCATCAACTAACCAACGTCCATTAACCGCAGAAGGGGCCAACATACCTGGCATAGCGCAAGAAGCTCGGGATGCTGCATACACGTCACCTTTGCGTAACCAAATCTCTCTTCCAGTATACAAATCGGTAGCTACTGCGCCGTAAGTAATCGGCATGTCTTCAATATCTATTGCGCCAAAGCGTTCACGGGCATGGCTGAAAACTTTTTCACCATGAATAATGCCGCCGTTACTTAGCCCATAGTCTAGGAGATTAAAAACTTGCCAACGCCCCATGCCGCGCACCCATTCTTCTAATTCAGTTAAGCGACCAGAAGCAAAACCGGCCCCCACAAGGGAGCCGATTGAAGTGCCTGCGACCATGTTTATTTCTACTCCCATGTCCTGCAGCGCTTTAATCACACCAATGTGCGACCAACCTCGTGCAGCACCTGAGCCAAGTGCTAACGCAACTTGTGCATAACTCATGACGCTATTCCTAATTTTATTGCTAAAACCTTAAATTAAATCATCATCTAGCATAACGTCAACAGCATCATCGGCTTTTGCTGGCTTTTCACCTTTAACTGGCTTGGCTAACAATTGTTCACGAATCTGTTGTTCAATATCTTCAGCAATCGCTTTGTTTTCTATCAAGAACTTCATGGCATTAGCTTTACCCTGACCAATCTTATCGCCCTTGTAGCTGTACCAAGCTCCTGCTTTATCAACAATCTTCTGTTTCACGCCAAGATCAATCAACTCGCCTTCTTTAGAAATACCGCTGCCGTACATGATCTGGAAGTTAGCTTCTTTAAATGGCGGCGCTACTTTATTCTTTACAACCTTCACGCGCGTTTCGTTACCAACAACTTCATCGCCCTCTTTCACCGAACCCGTACGACGAATATCTAATCGAACCGATGCATAGAATTTAAGTGCGTTACCGCCCGTGGTGGTTTCTGGATTACCAAACATAACCCCAATCTTCATTCGAATCTGGTTAATGAAAATACATAAACTATTCGATTTCTTGATGTTGGCTGTGAGTTTACGTAACGCCTGCGACATCAACCGAGCTTGCAAGCCCATATGACTGTCACCCATTTCACCTTCAATCTCAGCTTTTGGTGTTAGCGCTGCTACCGAGTCTACAATAACCACATCCACGGCACCTGAACGGACTAACATGTCACAAATTTCTAGGGCTTGTTCGCCCGTATCAGGTTGCGATACGAGTAATTCATCAACCTTCACGCCCAGCTTGCCAGCGTAAACGGGGTCAAGCGCATGTTCAGCATCAACAAACGCACAGGTTTTGCCTTGCTTTTGCGCTTCCGCAATTACTTGTAGAGTTAATGTCGTTTTACCACTTGATTCTGGTCCGTAAATCTCTACGACACGACCATACGGTAAACCACCAATACCCAAGGCAATATCTAGAGTTAATGAACCCGTTGAAACCGATTCAATATCCATCGCGTGGTTATCGCCAAGGCGCATAATAGAGCCTTTACCAAACTGGCGTTCAATTTGACCAAGGGCGGCGTCGAGTGCTTTTTGTTTATCGTTGCTCATGCTAGTGTCCGTTTGTTAATCGCTTTAAAATGATTGTACTGTAAATTTATACAGTATCAAGTTATTTTTTTAATACTTAATAATGCTTCGTTAATGGTAGCTAATCGCACCGCTTGCCGATCGCCAGGAAAGACCTGCTGCCAAGTAATACATTCCCCCTGCCAAGCTAAGCCAAACCAAACCAAACCTACGGGTTTGTCGGTACTCCCACCACCGGGCCCTGCGACCCCTGTTACTGCTACCGCCATCTCTGCCCCACTGGCTGTCAAAGCACCGCGAGCCATTGCTGCTGCAGTTTCGGCAGACACCGCACCGTATTTTGCTAAGGTGTAGGACGTTACCCCTAACTGGCTTTGTTTCATGGCATTGCTGTAAGTGATAAAGCCGCCTTCATACCATGCTGAGCTACCAGCAACAGTGCTAATAGCATACCCAATTCCGCCGGCCGTGCACGACTCAGCGGTGACACAACGCCAACCACGCTGCTCTAACCAAGCGCCCAATTCTACTGCTAAATTAACTGTGCTTTGTGGTACCATTTAGTTATCCTTGAGGGCCGCAAAGCGGCTACACATATTCAGTTTAAACGCCAGCTAACCACGACTTTAGAACGGATTATAACAAGCATGTCGGATGCCCAAAATATAACAAAAGATCTCGCCGCACACACGCCTATGATGCAGCAATATCTGCGCATAAAGGCAGAACATACCGATTGCTTATTATTCTATCGGATGGGGGATTTTTACGAATTATTCTACACCGATGCCAAACGTGCAGCTGAACTGCTCGACATTTCTCTTACCCAGCGCGGTGCCAGCAATGGCCAACCTATCCCAATGGCCGGGGTACCTTATCATGCCGCTGAAGGTTATCTTGCGCGGCTTATCGAACTAGGCGAGTCCGTCGCAATTTGCGAGCAAATCGGAGACCCTGCGACCAGCAAAGGTCCGGTCGAGCGTCAAGTGGTCAGAGTACTAACTCCAGGTACCATTACTGATGAGGCTCTGCTCAAGGATCATGCTGAGCAGTTACTGGTTGCCATCCATCCGGCTGAACCTATTGGAATTGCTTGTTTAGATATGGCGAGCGGTCGCTTTAGCATTTTGGAGGTCGCCGACCGTGAGCAGCTTCAAGCTGAATTAGAACGACTGCAACCAGCTGAAGTACTGTATCCAGACACCCATGAGTTTAGCCAACGAGAGCTGGCCTGCAGTTGCATTCGCCGCCGGCCCGATTGGGAATTTGAAACCACCAGTGCTATCGAACAACTCTTACGTCAATTTCAAGTGGCTCACTTAGATGGTTTTGGGGTAAGTCACCTACCCGCTGCTATCGGGGCTGCCGGTGCAATTTTAAGTTATGTGCGCAGCACCCAACGCGCAGCGCTTCCTCACATTACTGCGATTGTGGCTGAGCGCCAAGCTGATGCGATTATGTTAGATGCCGCTACCCGTCGAAATCTAGAACTGGTGCGCTCGTTTAGTGGACAGAAAACATCGCTCTATCATGTTTTAGATAATACCAGTACTGCTATGGGCAGCCGATTGCTGCAACGGTGGCTGCAACGGCCGTTACGACAACATCAACTCTTGCAACAGCGCTATGACGCAGTGGCTAGCTTACAACATAGCGAATTAGCTGAACTGAAGCATGTCTTACGCCAGGTTGGTGACCTTGAACGGATCATCACTCGTATTGCCTTGCGTAGCGCACGCCCGCGTGATCTCGCTCGATTGCGGCAAGCATTGCAAAGCTTGCCCGAATTAAAGCAATTGCTGGATGCACCTGCGTTAGCCCACTGGCAACAAGCCGTAGCTGAACTACCGGGATTAACGGCATTACTAGAACGCGCGATTGTAGCTACGCCACCTCTTTTGATACGAGATGGCGGCGTTATTGCGCCCCATTTTGATGACGAACTCGATGATTATCGTCAGTTAGCTGAAGGTGCTACCGATGTCTTGCAGCATATAGAAACGCGAGAGCGTCAGCGTACCGGCATTCATACGTTGAAGATTGGCTTTAACAAGGTTCATGGGTATTACCTCGAAGCTAGCCGCGCCGCCAGCAATCAGATCCCAGCAGAATACCAACGGCGGCAAACCCTTAAAAATGTCGAGCGGTACATCATTCCTGAACTAAAAACCTACGAAGACAAGGTGCTTAATAGTCAAAGTCGTGCTTTGGCTCGTGAAAAATGGCTCTATGAACAGTTATTAGAGCAGCTAGCTGAGCACTTGGTGACGTTACAAAAAACAGCGCAAAGTGTCGCTGAAGTAGACGTATTGCGTGGCTTTGCTGAACATGCATTGACGCATAACTACCAACGTCCGCAATTATCAGAACAAACTCAAATTAGATTGCAACAAGCACGGCATCCAGTGATTGAGCGCATGCAAACAGAACCTTTTATTGCGAATGACGTTGAACTCAATCCTGAGCGGCGTTTACTGCTCATTACCGGGCCCAACATGGGTGGTAAATCCACTTACATGCGTCAAACAGCACTATTAGCCATCATGGCTCATTGCGGTTGTTTTGTGCCTGCTAAAGAAGCTGTTTTTGGCCCTATCGATAGAATCTTCACCCGAATTGGAGCCTCTGACGATCTTGCTTCAGGTCGTTCAACCTTTATGGTCGAAATGACTGAAGCTGCCAATATTTTACACAATGCTACAGCACAAAGTTTAGTGTTGATGGATGAAATAGGCCGCGGTACTTCTACTTATGATGGTTTAGCCTTAGCCTGGGCCTGCGCTGAAGCTCTCGCGGATAACAACCGCTCGTTAACCTTGTTTGCTACCCATTATTTTGAATTAACTCAAACCATTGGACAGCAATCAGGGTGCGTTAATGTGCATGTTGAGGCGACGGAACATGACGAGCATATTGTGTTTCAGCACAAAGTAAGTGAAGGTGCGGCGAGTCGCAGTTTTGGCGTGCAAGTTGCCCAGTTAGCAGGCCTGCCCACTAGTGTATTAAAGCAAGCTCGGTTGCATTTGCAACAACTAGAAGCTCGTCAGCAACTGCAACAGAGTATGGTTAACGAATCTTTAAGTAACACCGAGCAAGCCGATTTATTTGCGCAGATGGAACGCGAGATCAGAGCAGCACAGGCAAGCTCGTCGACACCTAGTGAATTCGAGCAAGCACTACGTGACTTAGATGTGAATCAGCTAACTCCGCTTGCTGCCTTAACCTGGTTGGCGCAATGGCAACAACGGTTACTCTCGATGAAATAACGAATCTAAACTTAAGCCCTGCTGGCGCAACATATCACGCAAACGGCGCAAGGCTTCTACCTGAATTTGTCTTACCCGCTCGCGGGTAAGGCCAATTTCACGGCCAACATCTTCAAGGGTTGCCGGCTCGTGACCCAATAAGCCAAAGCGTCGAGCCAGAACCTCACGTTGTTTTTCGTTTAGGGTTTCTAACCAAGCTAAAATATGTTGTTTGGTATCATCATCCTGCAATGACCCTTCTGGGCCATGATCATCATCAGCCGTTAGCATTTCAACCAAAGACTTATCGTTATCGCTGCCCCCCATTGGGGTATCAACCGAAGCTATCCGCTCATTTAAGCGAAACATCCGGTTCACATCAGCCACATCAACATTCATTTTATCGGCAATTTCTTCTGCCGTAGGTTCATGATCTAAACTTTGTGCTAACTCGCGCGAGGCGCGTAAATAGCTGTTCAGTTCTTTCACAACATGAATGGGCAGGCGAATGGTACGAGTTTGGTTCATGATGGCGCGTTCGATTGTTTGTCGAATCCACCATGTGGCGTAGGTAGAAAAACGAAAGCCTCGCTCTGGATCAAACTTTTCGACCGCGCGGATCAAACCTAAATTACCTTCCTCAACGAGGTCGAGTAAAGCTAGTCCGCGATTCGTATAGCGTCGTGCAATTTTGACGACTAAGCGCAGATTACTCTCGATCATGCGACAGCGAGCCTTAGCATCACCCTTGCGCGCTAGCCGCGAAAAATACACTTCTTCTTCGGCTGTTAACAACGGCGAATAGCCGATTTCACTCAGATACATCTGAGTTGCGTCCATTTTTTTCAGATAATGAGATCGGTTTGCAATAATCTCTTCAAATTCCGTATCGTCGTTATCTTCCTGCTCAGATTGTTGCATTGCAGCAAGCTCTTGCTCGTCAATGTCATCAATCTCATCCTGGCTTCGACTCATTATTACCCCCGCGGCAAATAGTGCCGAGGGTTAACTGACTTACCCCGAAAGCGAATTTCAAAATGCAACATCACTTGCGCGGCATCAGTGTCCCCCATCTCGGCAATCACTTCACCTTGTTTGACCCATTGTTGTTCTTGTACTAATAAGGTCTGATTGTGAGCATAGGCACTAATATAATCATCGTTATGTTTCACTATGATTAATTGCCCATACCCTTTCAGTGCATTGCCTGCGTATACCACTTTACCCGCTGCAGCAGCATAAATAGGAGCACCTCTATCACCACCAATGTCTAGCCCTTTGTTACCAGCCTCAGCGGTCGAAAAGTCACGAATCACTTTTCCTGTCGCGGGCCAGCGCCATTGAACCTCCTTCGCAAAGGGCTCATTACTTGGGCTACTTATGACGGTGGCTGGAGGCTTGCTCGCAACCGGCGTTGCCGCAGTTTTAGGTGTTACAGGCTTGCTTTGTTTTTGTTCTAATTTAGTATCACGATACCCTGTCTGTGATGTCTTAGCAACGCTTTTGCTACTTTTTTCAACGGCTTTTAAACGTAGCCTTTGGCCAGGGAAAATGAGATAAGGTTCACTGATGTTATTAAGTTGAGCAAGCTCACGCACATCCACGTTAGCTCTAAAAGCGATAGAATAAAGCGTGTCACCACGCTCTACTTGATAGCTAGCAGCAGCCAAACTAGCCGCTTCAAAATCATGCACAGTGCGGCCATGATAAAGCTTCTTGACGGGCGCTGGTGGTGGCGGCTCAGCGCAGCCAAATAGCACCACCAAGGCACTTAAACCAATGATCTGTTTAACGTGTCCACACATACGCAGCGATGGCAACTAACACCATTCCCCAACCGATTCGGTCTACATAAGTGCGCAGTTTTAGCGCCATTTTTGGCCCACCAGTACGTAACAAGGCGGCAACCAAATAAAATCGCAAGCCACGACTAATCAACGACCCCAACACAAAAGGAATAAACATCACTTGTAGCATTCCCCCTGTTACCGTAAACAATTTATACGGCAAGGGCGAGAATCCAGCAATGAAAATAATCCAAAAGCCATATTCGGTAAACCAGGCGGTGACCCTCGCTAACTTATCTTGATAACCAGCCCATTCCACCAGCGGCATCACCAGCGGCTCAAACGCCCAATAACCTAACCAGTAGCCAGCAATCCCGCCTAAGACTGAGGCGATGGTGGTTAGCCCAGCAAAAAACCAAGCGCGCTTAGGTTGGGTCATCGCCATCGGTGCTAACATCACATCCGGCGGGATCGGAAACACCACCGATTCAGAAAAACTCAAGGCTGCCAAAATAGCTGGGGCTCGGCGATGCTGAGACCAACTTAATACCTTGTCGTACAGCCAGCCAAAAATCTTCATACTGGCTCTCCTGGTACTAAGGGGACAAATTTCACTTCGCCTAACTCCTTGTGCTCAAAAACATCACCAAATCGACGCACCACAATTAGCCGTTGTTTATCCGTTCCAACCGGAATAATCATCACCCCACCATCGGATAATTGGGCCATTAACTGTTGCGGTAACTCACTCGCTGCCGCAGTAACAATAATGCCATCAAACGGCGCTTTACTGCGCCAGCCTAACCAGCCATCACCATGGCGCATACTCACGTTATGTAGCTCCAGTTGCTTGAGCCGTCGTTTCGCTTGGTATTGCAATTCAGCGATGCGTTCTACTGAACAAACCTGTGCCACCAATTGGGCCAAGATTGCGGTTTGGTAGCCACTCCCTGTGCCTATTTCTAACACCTTTTTACAATCATGCTGCATCAGTAGCTGGGTCATCGATGCAACCATCAGTGGCTGCGAAATCGTTTGTCCCTTGCCAATCGGTAGCGCCGTGTTTTCATATGCTTTGTGCGCCAACGATTGCGGCATAAACAGATGACGAGGCGTCTTTTCAATCACCTCCAACACCGGTTTACTACGAATCCCTTCGCGTTCTAGCTGGGCCACCAAGCGGCGCGCCATCCCTTGAAAATTTTGAATCATGAGCTTGTTTTAGTTAACCAATCTGACAGTGTGGTTTGGTGGCTACGCGCCGTCATATCTAAACTTAATGGGGTAATAGAAACGTAACCCTCACGCACGGCATGAAAATCAGTGCCTTCCGCGTCGTCTTGATGACCACCAATCGGGCCATACCAAAAGATATCACGGCCAAATGGATCTTTACTTTGCACCATGGTTTCAGCGCGATGACGACGCCCCAACCGCGTTACTTTAATGCCTTTTAATTGCTCATAAGGTACTGCTGGCACATTAATATTTAAAATGGTATCCAACCGTAGGGGTTCATCCGCCATTTGATTGACAATATCTGCCACCACTCGTGCTGCGGTGTCATAATAATCATCACTACGCGAGCCCATCGACACAGCAATGGCTGGCAATCCCATAAAACGTCCTTCCATTGCAGCAGCTACGGTTCCCGAATAGAGTACGTCATCACCCATATTAGGGCCATCATTAATCCCCGATACCACGAGGTCGACATCGTCGGCTAGCGGTGAATTCGTACCCAAATGGACACAATCCGTTGGCGTGCCATTAAGCGAGTAGAAGCCATTAGCAAGCTGTTGCATACGCAGCGGATTATGCAACGTCAGAGAGTTACTAGCACCACTACAGTTGCGGTCTGGAGCTATCACGCGACATTGGGCAATGTCTTTTAAACGCTCATGCAAGGCGTGAATGCCAGGAGCATGGACGCCATCGTCATTACTGACTAATAATTTCATCATAACTAAGGTACCTACCAATTATTCCGTTGTAACTAATTCGCGTATTAGAGCAGTTGCAAAGCATCCTTTAGGTAAGGCAAAACTAATTTCTGCCACCGTATCACTTAACCAATTTAATTGTGCTTGCTGTGGGCGCAACAACAATGCTCGGCGGCCACCATCCAAACGTTGCTTCGCAAGGCCTTGAAGAAGTTCTGGATACTGAGCAAAAACTCGCTGTTCAAGCTCGGCTGCCTGCGCCTGGCTAATCTGTTGACGCTCGCCACTACCCATTAGCGGTCCACTGAGTTCAATATCACCGGACGCCAACCGCTCCAACAGTGCCGCATCAATCTGCTCGGCAATAAAAAATGACTGACTACCGCTGAGGAGCATAGGTTCACCTTCTAACGGAGTCAGAAGGTTGTGTCGAATTCGCTCTGCCAGCACTTGATTAAACAAAAATGAGCGAGCTGCGGATAGATACAAACCTATTTGAGTTCTATTTAAGCGCCGGCGTAACCGCCCACTTAACCACTCAACTGCGTTACTGATGTTTTGCCCATCTTTGCCAAAGCGTTGCAGCCCATAGTAGTTAGGCACCCCTTGCGTACACACCTGTTGCCAACGTTGGTTAAAGGCATCAGCATCCGTGATAGCTTCTATACGAATCGTAAAACGATTACGTTTATGAGTACCGGTTTTAAGTTTGCGCGGCTGTAATACCGCCTGCAGCACACTAAATTCGGGATGTTCGAGCTCATGCCAGGGTAACAGTTGTTGGCCTGGCAATTGGATAGAAAACCATTGCTCGGTGATGGCTTGTCGATCTTTTAGACCTGAATAACTCACATCACGTTCTTTAACGCCGGCAAACTTAGCCAATTGGGCCGCCACATAAGGGGTATTTGCGCCACGTTTACGCACCCATAGCCACTGATGCTCACCTTGCTGTAACTGTGGATCTTGCTGCGGTAGTTCGAGCTCTTCAACCACCTGAAAATGCTCGGGTTCGGCTTTAATCACCCCACCGCTGTTAGGCACGCCGTGTAAATAAGGGCCTAGTAATGAATCATAGCTAGTCTCAGTCATTAATTTGGCCTTGTAGCAACACCACTGCATGGCAGCCAATGCCCTCTTTACGGCCAACAAAACCAAGCTTCTCGGTGGTGGTTGCCTTCACATTTACCGCGCCTACGGAGACTTCTAACAAAGCGGCAATGCGCTCACGCATTGCGTTGATATAATCAGCTAATTTAGGTGCTTGAGCAACCACGGTCACATCAAGGTTACCCACACCATAGCCCTGCTGTTTAACCAGTTGCAGAACTTGGCTTAAAAGCCCCGCACTATCAGCACCCGCATAAGCGGCATCAGTATCAGGAAAATGCTGACCAATATCCCCCAAAGCAGCCGCACCTAATAATGCATCAGCAATCGCATGAAGTAACACATCACCGTCAGAATGTGCGAGTAGACCCTGTTCGTATGGTACTTGAATACCACCCAATGTTAATGGTCCGCTGCCACCAAATTTATGCACATCATAACCGTGCCCAATGCGGATAGAACTTAATCCCATAGTTACCCCTGACGTTCTGTCGCAAAAAACTTTAAATACATGTCGGCAAGCTGCTCATCACCCGGTTGCGTCACCTTAATATTGGTGCGCCTACCGGCCACTAACTGCGGCTTGCCACCCGATAATTCGATCGCTGAGGCCTCGTCAGTAAGTTCTGGGTGATCTACCCCTAAACTAACTAAGGCATTGAGTAAAGGTTGCAAAGCAAACACCTGTGGTGTCAGTGCATGCCACAAATGCTCTCGTTTTACTGAATGCCTAACCGCGTTTTGTGCATCACTTCGCTTCATCGTATCGGCTACGGGCAATGCCAACAGCGCACCTTGAGGATGGGTTAACGCCACATCGATAACTTTGGATAATTCATCAGCTTGCAAACATGGTCGGGCCGCATCGTGCACCACCACATAGTCCACACCATCGAGACGTGCTTGTTCTACCCCCGCTAATACCGAGGCTGCTCGACTAGCTCCCCCCACTACGGGTATGACTGGAATGGGTAACTGCAACTGAAGTGCACTGAAAAATGTATCCTCTGCACTTAAAGCAAGATAGATCTTCGAAATCCGTGAGTCTTGCGTGAGCGCATGTAAACTATGCTCTAGCACCGTTTTGCCAGCTAATTGCAGATACTGTTTAGGGATCTTGCTTGCCATCCGCTGGCCACTACCGGCCGCTGGAACAATCGCAGCAATACTTGGAATGTGATCTATCATGGTTGTGTTTTTACTGGCACCAAACGGAAAAATGTTTCATCGCTTTTTATCAGTCCTAGTTCGTTGCGAGCGCGCTCTTCTAGCGCTACTTGGCCTTCGCGCAAGTCTTCAATATCAGCTGCGACCAATTGATTGCGTTGCCGCAACTTATCATTGGCAGCGGCCTGTCGTTGCACATCTGCTTGCATATTCCAATAATCTGGCAGGCTGTTTTTGCCAAACCATAAACGATATTGCAGCGCAATTAAAATCACTAGAAACGTGAGTTTTAGCAATCGCATCCTCGCCTCCACCTGCAACGTGAATAACCCGTTAGAACTAGTAGGTTGTCAGATAATTTCTGGTAGTATATCGACCTTTACGGCTAACCCCAATGAAAAAGCTATGGAATATCTGATAATCCTTATGATTATGTTTGTTGCAGCCTGTTTGCAAGGCATTTCTGGCTTTGGCTCCGGGCTGATTGCCGTGCCCTTATTAGTGCTTTGGCTGCCACTTTCTACCCTCACGCCACTACTGTCGGTAGTTAACCTAGCCATGGCACTTTATTTAGGCTGGTTACTACGACATGCTATAGCGTGGCGCCAGTGGCCTTGGTTGCTTGGCTGCGGCGTGCTTGGAAGCCTTGCTGGACAATACCTATTAGCCGCAATCAACTTACAGTTGTTACAACAGATCATGGCTGGTGGAGTTATTCTGGTCGCCCTGTTGTTTTGGTTTAACCTACGCTGGCAAAGTAACGGAGCCGCGTGGCAGCAAATATTAGCTGGTACCATCGGTGGCTTTAGTAATGGCGCTTTAACCTTAGGCGGGCCACCCGTAGTGCTATTTCTTACAAGTTACGGTCTCGCCCGGGTATCGTTTCGTGCCACCCTAACCTTATTCTTTTTACTACTTGCATTAACTAATGTGATTGGCTTTAGCTGGCAACAACGCTATCAATTAGAGCAATGGCCTATTTTATTCTGTTTGTTGGCTGGTGCTGTTAGTGGTTCTTGGCTAGGGCACCGTATCAGTAGCCGCTTATCCGAATCTTTGTTTCGCAAATTAAGTTTAGTGATTGTGATGATTGCGGGTGTAGTTGCCTTTTGGGGCGCATTCTAACTGCTGTTACCGCCACTGAATGCGGGTGGCAAGCAGTACCTCACGTAAGCTCAAGGGGCGGGGATCTAACTTGCCTTTATGGCCCCATTGATGGCCCCCCATAGCAGCCCCTAAATGATACTTATCGGGCAAAACTAATACCGCCTGCGTCGCCGTTGCTGCCGCTTCATGCGCTGGCAATCGATCCAGCCATTGCCCCTGCAAATCAAACCATCCCCAATGATTACAATGCACTCGCTGTTGGGCTAGATCAAGACGATCAAGCGAATCTAAGACAGCTTTTTGTAGATGTTGGGTTTGCACATGAATCACCACAGCATCGCCTAATTTGGCGTGCTTGTGTAACCAGTTGCTAAGTTTAGTCGTTTGCTTGGCCGCGGTCTGCAGCTTTGTTTTTTGTGGCGTCTGCCAGGAGGCGTTTTGGAGGTCTAATACAAACGGCGCGCCGCACTGTAACATGCCACGCGCCGCTTGTTGAATGTAGTAAGGCAGACTTCGTAAACGCTTTTGTAACCCCTGAACCGTTAGCCCCAACTGCTGTGCAAGTTGTTGCAATTCACGTTCATACAAAGCGTTACAAAGTTCAGCGAAAGCTGCCGCAGGCCATTGATCAGGCGTGGCTTGGGGGCTATTAACATAACCACCGTGCAACGCCTGGAAAATGTCAGCTTGTTGATTCTCGTTCATATTGCTCATCGGCAGAGTTCACAAGCTTGCGACAGTTAAACGCTGACCACAACCCATGTGCTAGCTTGCGTTTACTTCGGCACGACCACGATACGCAGCCTGACCATCTAACTCAGCCTCGATACGCAACAACTGGTTGTACTTAGCCACTCGGTCTGAACGACAGAGCGAACCTGTTTTGATTTGCCCTGCCGCTGTACCCACCGCCAAATCAGCAATAGTAGCATCTTCAGTTTCACCTGAACGATGTGAAATAACTGCGGTGAAACCAGCTTCATGTGCCATTCGAATGGCCGCTAAGGTTTCAGTCAAACTACCAATTTGATTAAACTTAATCAAAATTGAGTTTGCGATCTGTTCATCAATACCACGCTTAAGAATACGGGTGTTAGTTACAAACAAATCATCACCTACCAACTGCACTTTACTGCCCAAACGTTCGGTCAAGACTTTCCAGCCAGCCCAATCGCTTTCATCCAAGCCATCCTCAATTGAAATAATCGGATAGCGTTGACACAAGCCATCAAGATACTCAGCAAAACCAGCGGCATCGAATGATTTACCCTCGCCGCTTAGATGATACTGGCCATCGCGATAGAATTCTGATGCAGCACAATCAAGGGCTAAGGTGATATCACGCCCCATCTGGTAGCCAGCATTGGCAACAGCTTCAACAATCACCGCTAAAGCTTCTTCGTTAGACGCCAAGTTTGGCGCGAAACCACCCTCATCGCCCACGGCTGTGCTTAAGCCACGTTGCTGCAAGACTTTTTTCAACGCATGAAAGATCTCCGCTCCCATACGTAACCCTTCAGCAAAATTCTTCGCACCTACGGGCTGAATCATAAATTCTTGAATATCTACATTGTTATCAGCGTGTTCGCCGCCATTAAGAATATTCATCATCGGCAATGGCATGCTGTACTTGCCGGCAGTACCATTGAGTTCAGCAATATGAGCATACAAGGGTATTCCCTTGGCACTAGCAGCAGCCTTTGCAACAGCTAGCGATACGGCCAAAATAGCGTTCGCACCCAATTTTTCTTTGTTCTCAGTACCATCCAAATCTAACATGATTTGGTCAACTTGAGCTTGCTCCGTTGCATCAATGCCTTGTAACGCTGGCGCTATAAGCTCCACCACGTTTCGCACGGCAGTTTGCACACCTTTGCCTAAATATCTGTGAGCGTCACCATCACGTAACTCTAGTGCTTCACGAGAGCCAGTTGATGCACCACTAGGGGCAGCGGCGCGCCCCCAATGACCATTGTCTAGATAAACATCTGCTTCAATAGTTGGGTTGCCGCGTGAGTCCATGATTTCACGAGCTACAATACGACTAATTGCTGCCATGATCTTTAATACTCCTTTGCCATAACACGCGACGCTTAAGCGCGACGCTCTTTTTGATACTGTCCTGCGGCTTCAATAAAACCGCGGAATAATGGATGCCCATCACGTGGAGTAGAGTTGAATTCCGGATGGAATTGCGCTGCCACAAACCAGCGATGGGTAGGAATTTCAATAATTTCTACTAAGCGATTATCATGTGACCAACCTGATATTTTCAAGCCTGCCGCTTCTAATTGCTCGATATAATGACCGTTGACTTCATAGCGATGGCGATGCCTCTCTTGAATCACATCGGCACCGTATAATGTCCGCGCCTTAGTGCCCTGCACTAAATTACATGGTTGCGCACCCAAACGCATAGTACCGCCTAAATCAGAACTGTTATTGCGTAATTCTTTCTGACCTTTGGCATCCATCCACTCGGTGATCAATCCTACCACCGGATGTTTTGCATCGGCTTCAAATTCAGTGCTATTGGCGCCTGTTAAACCGGCAACGTTACGTGCGTATTCAATCAGCGCAATCTGCATCCCCAAACAAATGCCTAGATAAGGAATATTGTGCTCACGAGCGTATTGGGCCGCCATGATCTTACCTAGTATTCCGCGTTCACCAAAACCGCCTGGAACAATGATGGCATCTACATCAGCAAGTTTAGCAACACCTTTAGTTTCAATATCTTGCGCATCAATGTAGCGTAAGTTCACGGTTAAACGATTCTTTAAGCCGGCATGGGCTAAAGCTTCATTCACCGATTTATAAGCGTCAGGCAACTCAATGTACTTTCCAACAAAACCAATGGTCACTTCACCGCTAGGATTCGATTCTTGATAGAGCACCTGTTCCCACTCAGCTAAATCTGCTTCTGGGCAGTCTAATCGGAACCTGTGGGTCACGATTTCATCAAGGCCTTGCGACTTCAGAATAGCCGGAATTTTATAAATGCTATCGACATCTTTCAAGCCAATAACAGCGCGTTCTTCAACATTGGTAAATAGCGCAATTTTAGCCCGTTCCGTAGCAGGTAAGGCACGGTCTGAACGACACACCAAAATGTCCGGCTGAATACCAATCGAGCGAAGTTCTTTTACCGAGTGTTGGGTTGGTTTAGTTTTTACTTCGCCAGCAGCACCTAAAAACGGTACCAAGGTGAGGTGCATAAATAACGTACGATCGCGACCCACTTCAGTGGCCAATTGGCGAATAGCTTCAAGAAAAGGTTGTGATTCAATATCACCTACGGTGCCGCCGATTTCAATGATAGCAATATCATAGTCGCTGCTTCCATCAACAATACGACGTTTGATTTCGTTGGTAATATGAGGAATGACCTGAATGGTAGCGCCAAGAAACTCACCACGACGTTCGCGTCGAATGATATCTTCGTATACGCGCCCAGCAGTAAAGTTGTTTTTCTTGGTCATTCGGGTACGAATAAATCGTTCGTAATGTCCCAAATCCAGATCGGTTTCGGCACCGTCTTCGGTCACAAACACTTCGCCGTGCTGAATGGGACTCATGGTACCAGGATCCACGTTAATGTAAGGATCCAGTTTAAGAATCGTAACCTTTAGGCCACGTGCTTCGAGAATTGCCGCCAATGAAGCTGCAGCAATACCTTTGCCCAGCGAAGATACAACACCGCCGGTGACGAAAATATAATTAGTTGTCATGCGAAACCTAAGTCGTCAGGTTGATAGGGAAATGCTTCAAGACGGGAAAACAGTATACCCGAGTAGCCCATAGCCGACAAATTATTTCTTACTTTCAACGTGATTTAACTGTTGTTTAGCTTGTTGCCAATAGGCTTCTAACTCGTCTAAACTCAACTCTTCAGGACGTCTTTGCTGCTGGGCTAATTGCGTTTCTATCCATTGAAAACGCTGTTTAAACTTGTGATTGGTCAGGCGCAATGCGTGCTCAGGATTAACCTGAGCGTGGCGGGCCAAATTCACCACCGCAAACAACAAATCGCCAATCTCAGCAGCTATTTTTGCGTTATCGTTAGCTCTAATTTCATCTTCAACTTCCGCTAATTCTTCCCTTATTTTAGCAATCACGGGAGCCATCTCAGACCAATCAAAACCCACAGTCGCAGCCCGTTTTTGCAGTTTTTGAGCCATTAAAATACTTGGTAAATTATCTGCAATACCATCAAACACACTATCGCTTTGGCCTTGCTCAGCACGCTCCTCACTTTTTATCTGCTCCCACTGTGCTTTTATCTCAGCATCACTGAGGGCTTGTTGCTCACCAAACACGTGTGGATGTCGCCGCATGAGCTTCTCTGCTGTAGCTCCAGCAATGGCGTCTAAATCAAATAGTTCCTGTTCCTTGCCAAGCTGTGCATAAAACACCACCTGGAACAATAAATCACCTAGTTCATCTTTTATCGCTGCTGGTTCGCCCGCGGTAATTGCGGCGGCAACTTCGTATGCTTCTTCCAAAGTATAAGGAATGAGGCTGGCCATGGATTGCTGCAAATCCCATGGGCACCCGCCAACCGGATCTCGCAACCGTTGCATAACGGTTACCAAGGCTTGCACACCTGTAAATGAATTCATGTTATTCCTTACCTATCAAGCTGGCACTCGCACCACTTCATGCACACCTTTGAGTTGGCTTAGACGACTGACTAAGCGCTGCAAACCTGCTTGGTCCGCTACCATCACGCCAACCCGAATACTGGCTAAAGCACTAGCTTCATCTCGTTTCGAATCAAGTTGCGCCACGCTAGCACGTTCATTGGCTAAGACGCTGGTAATGTCATGCAATAATCCTTGACGATCATTTGCGATAAGGCGCAAATCAACTCGATAGTTAGCTTGCTTTTGTTCACTCCAGCTTACCGCCAATGCACGCTCAGGATGTTGGTCTAAAAGATGCTGCAACTGCTCACAATCCTTGCGGTGTACTGAAACGCCCCGCCCCTGAGTTACAAAGCCTAAAATACTATCACCTGGCACCGGTTGACAGCATTTGGCAAATTGCACGAGGAGATTACCAATCCCTTCAACAGTGACATCGCTCTGTTTACCAGTGCGCTGCTTGGCAGGTTTGGCTGTGAGTCGCTCGATGCGCTCGGCCGCTGTATCTGTGGCTGGTTTAAGTTGGTTTACCACATGCTGCAAGCGCACATCACCCGCACCGATGCCGGCAATTAAGTCATCTAAGTGCGTCATATTAAAGCGCTCAAGAACCTGCTCGGCAGCACTCAGGGGAATGCCATGTTTTGCTAGCTCTGGCTCGAGTAGCTCTTTACCTGCTTTAATATTTTTATCACGATCAAGCTTTTTGAAATAAGTGGCTACTTTAGCCCGGGCACGCGAGGTTTGTAGATAACCACTGGTAGGATTGAGCCAATCGCGGCGCGGTTGCGCATTCTTTTGCGTAAGAATTTCTACCCGCTCGCCATTTTTTAACGCATAAGTAAAAGGTACAATATGTCCATCCACTTTGGCTCCAACACAGCGATGCCCAACTTGTGAATGGATGTAATAGGCAAAATCTAAAGGCGTTGCGCCGTTAGGTAAATCTATCACTTCTCCTTTTGGAGTAAATACATACACCCTATCTTCAAATACTTGAGAGCGAATTTCTGCCACTAATTCATCGTTGCCCGCCATATCATCATGCCAAGCTAACAATTTGCGCAGCCACGCGATCTTTTCTTCTAGGCCTTGCCCTTTACTAACTGCCGCCCCCTCTTTGTACATCCAGTGGGCTGCAACCCCAAGTTCAGCATCATCATGCATGGTTTGGGTGCGAATTTGTATTTCTACATGTTTATCAGCAGGCCCAAGCACCACGGTGTGAATCGATTGATACCCGTTAGCCTTAGGAGTGGCAATATAATCATCAAATTCAGAGCCAATATGACGCCATAAACTATGAACTACGCCCAACGCGGCATAGCAGTCTTTTAGCGATGTGGTAATGATTCTAACTGCACGGATGTCATACAACTCGGTAAAGTTAAGATGCTTTTTCTGCATTTTTCGCCAAATCGAGTAGATATGCTTAGGCCGTCCGTAAACGGTAGCTTCTACGCCTTCATCATGCAGTGCCTGCTGTAGATGTTGCACAAAATCATGAATATATGTTTCACGATCAATACGTCGTTCCAAGAGCTGTTTGGCAATAGCTTTGTAGGTGTTTGGATGCAAGTACCTGAATGCGAGATCTTCTAGTTCCCACTTGAGTTGACCAATGCCTAATCGATTAGCTAGTGGCGCATAAATTTCATGGCATTCCTTAGCGGCAAGAACTCGTGTTTCTTCGTCTAATCCTTTGACTTCTCTTAAAAAACAAATACGCTCAGCTAGTTTAATTAACACTGCTCGTACGTCTGCCACCATCGCCAGCAACATGCGACGTACATTATCTATTTGCGCATCGTTAGGTTTACCATGCTGAAAATGTTGCAAGGCGCTAATGCTCTGCATCTGCTGTACTGCTTGCATCAGCTGCAATAAGGACTCACCACCCCACGCCGTCACTTGCTCCGGTGTCAGTAGCTTCAGTTCGTAGGCAGGGCTGAGTAAGGCCGCTACTAGGGTCTCTTGGTCCAATCCTAAACCAGCTAGGATCTCCACCATTTCTTGACCTTTCAGTTCAATGTGCGCAGCTTTAGGTTGCTTCACTAACAGCTGTTGTAACTGTTGACTAAGCTCAGTTAACGCTTGCTTGCGCTGCTTAGAGTCAACGTGAGCTAACCAATCCCCGCCCGTTTGACTCGGTTTGTCAACATGGGTACTGCGCACAAAAACCACGGCTTTACTCCCTTTCGAATAGTGTCATAACCTCAATGTGATGGGTCTGCGGAAACATGTCAACCAGTTGTGCTTGTTTTAAGTGATAACCGCCTTGCACCAGCGTCGCGGCATCCCTCGCTAAGGTATCCGGAGCACAAGAAATATACAGAATTTGCGCTGGTTGCATCCGCACTAACTCTTGTACTGCCTGCGCGGCACCAGCTCTAGCTGGGTCCAGCAGCACCTTGTTGAATGGCCCTTGCAATAGCGTTGCTGCTGCACTTTGCGCCCAGGGCTGGGCTAAGTTGCTGCACGCCGCAGTCACAGCTACGCCATGCAGGTGGGCGTTGTGCTGTAATTGCCGGACCATACTAGGTACACCCTCTATTGCCGTTACCTGAGCCCCACTGCGAGCAAACGGAATAGTAAAATGGCCACTACCGGCAAATAACTCCAAAATAGTATCACCAGATTCTGGCTCAAGCCATTGCAGAGCTTGGGCGACCATAGCCTCAGCTAAATCACGGTGAGTTTGTAAAAAGTCACCTGGGTTAAACTGCAGTTTAGCCTGCCAAGTTGCGTATTGAGGAAGCGGCCCAGTATCTAACAAATGTACCTGCTGCTCATCCTGCCATGCGATGCGCACTTGATGGTGTTCTGAAAATGCCACTAAACGTGCTCTATCGGCGGCTGCCAACGAACGAGTTAAACGCAACACCACTAGCGGCTCAGCTGTGGTTTCAAGGAGTTCTACATGCCCCAAAAACGGCACCAGTTTGAGCTCAGCTAAGCATGCACGCAACGGAGCCAACAAGCTATTTAACGCTAGCGCTAACGTAGCACACTCAGAAATCGGCACGATGGTTTTACTTTTTCTGGCCCGAAACCCCAACGTGAGCTGCCGTTTACTTTTATCATAATGAGCTGCTAAGCGAGCCCGTCGACGGTAGTTCCACGGGCTGCCGCTAAGTGTCGGTTGCCACAGTGACGCCTGTGCAGTGACATCAATGCCAGCAAACTTATGCAATAACTCAGTGACTACTTGCTGCTTATGCTGCTGTTGTGCTGCTACATTCAAATGCTGCAAGTCACAACCACCGCATTGCCGATAGAATTCACAGGCCGGTTGCTGCCGCTCAGGGCTAGATTGCTGTACCGCTAAAAGTTCCGCCTCGTACTTGCTACTCTCAACGTAGTCGATAACTTCGCCAGGTAAGGCCCCAGCCACAAATTTAACCCCTTGCGCACTTCGCACGACACCGCGACCAAAATGATCCAGCCCAACCACATCTGCTGCTGCAATAGTTGCAGGTTTTGGCTTAGCTTCGCGTTTTCGCTGCTGCGGCCCTTGACCAGGCCGATAAAACTGCGCCATCCCTTAGTTCAGCTCTGCGATAGCTTGCATGCGAGCTTGCTGCAACAGCTGCTTCATGTCACGCACGGCTTGATCCAATCCTACCAGCACCGCTCGAGCTATGATGGCATGCCCAATATTCAACTCTACTAACGGTAAAATTGCCGCTATTGCAGCGCTATTATGATAATGCAAACCATGACCTGCGTTTACTTGTAAACCAAGACCATGCGCATAATCAGCTGCGTCTCTTAGTTGCTGAAGCGTTTGTTGTTGCCCTGCTTCAGTCGTTTGTTCAGCGTAATGCCCGGTATGCAGCTCTATCACTTGAGCACCACTGGCTTTGGCCGCATCAATTTGCTTTTTATCGGCATCAATAAACAAAGAAGCAATAGTGCCATGACTTGCTAAACTTGCTACTGCATCAGTTACTCGTGCAAGCTGGCCAGCTACATCTAAACCACCCTCAGTAGTAAGCTCAGCACGTTTTTCGGGCACTAAACAGCTATAAGCCGGCTTAACTTTTGCAGCAATGGCTAGCATTTCATCAGTTATCGCCATTTCTAGGTTCATTCTGGTTTGCAGAGTATGGGCGAGCAATTCAACATCGCGATCATGGATATGACGACGATCTTCACGCAAGTGAATAGTTATACCATCGGCTCCAGCCTGTTCTGCTAACGCAGCTGCTGTTACCGGATCTGGATAGCTGACGCCACGAGCATTTCGTAGTGTAGCGACATGATCAATATTGACCCCTAACAAAATGGGAAATTGCTGCAAGCTCATGATGTGTATCCTTTGGATGTTTCTGTGCTCAGCGGCGCCACCACTGGCTGGTTAGCCGTGCTTGACGCTACTTGCAACTGTATGAATAATTCGCGACTACGAAGCGGTGCGGGCCCTAAATAGGGTGCTAGCGCTTCTCGCATTAAACGTTTGAATACGTTAAGTAGCCTACTATCGTTTAATTCGAAAGCAGCTAATTTAAGTAAATCGCTACCGGCATAAGAGTGAGGTGTTGCGCTAACAGCACTGAAACCAGCTTCTGGCACAAATAGGTAATGGCTGTTCGCTACTACAGGCTGTTGCTGAGTATCATAAAACCAATCAAAACCGTGCCCTAAATGACACAGTAGTTGCCATTCAAAACGACGTAAGACAGGTTCTATTTGGGCCATCTGCGGTAACAGCTGCAGTGCTTGCTGATAGTCATCAAACACCCCATCTAACGGCTGATAGATTGATGTCAGACGTTGTAATAGCTCGTTGAGGTAAAAACCGCTGTAAAGGTTAACCCCCTGCAGCGCAAAGGCTGGTGCACTGGCTTCGGCATCAACAAGCGTTTGTAATTCGTGTTTACCGCGAGTTTCAACCAGCAACGGTGTAAAGGGCTGAAGGATACTTCGCCAGCGGCTTTTGGGCCGCTTAGCTCCCTTCGCAATAACCCGAAATCGCCCGTGCTGCAGCGTAAATAATTCAACCAGTAGGCTGCTATCCTGATAAGGCCAGCGATGCAGCACATATGCCGGTTGCATGGCTTAATCCTCACCATACCCTAAGCTGCGGAGTGCTCGTTCATCATCAGCCCAGCCGGATTTTACTTTAACCCAGAGCTGCAAATGGACTTTGCCACCAATTAATGGCTCGAGATCTTTTCGCGCTTCAGTACCAATGGTTTTTAACTTACTGCCACCAGCGCCAATAATCATCCGCTTTTGTCCCTCTCGTTCGACCAAAATCAACGCATGAATATGGGTGGTACCATTATCTGCAGTGCGAAATTGTTCAATCTCAACGGTCGTACTGTATGGCAATTCATCGCCGGTAAAACGCATGAGTTTTTCACGCACTATTTCAGCGGTCATAAAACGCAATGATCTATCGGTAACATAATCTTCAGGAAAGTGATGCACACCTGGTTTGGCATATTGATGAACTAAACTACGTAAAGCCTCAACTTGATCGCCAGTAGCGGCAGACAAAGGCACAATCTCGGCAAATGTATGTCGCGCTGCTAATTGTTGCAGCTGTGGCAATAAACTACTTTTATCCTTTATCTGATCGATCTTGTTCACAACCAAAATAACAGGACGTTGAGATTTCTTAAGTTTGTTAAGTACCATCTCATCATCTGTGGTCCAGCGATTTGCTTCCACCACAAATAAAACCACTTCAACACCACTCATAGAGCTTGCAGCAGCGCGATTCATGAGTCGATTAATCGCCTTTTTCTCGTCTTGATGCAATCCTGGCGTGTCAACATAGACTATTTGTCTATCACCTTCAGTTTCGATACCCAAAATTCGATGTCGAGTGGTTTGTGGCTTGTTCGAGGTGATACTGATTTTTTGTCCAAGAATACGATTCAGTAAGGTAGATTTGCCCACATTGGGACGCCCTACAATCGCGACAAAAGCTGACTCTGATTGATATTCAGTCACATCCATTACACAGGTTCCTGCTGGTGTTGTAGCAACTCTAACGTTGCTGCCGCGGCCTTCTGTTCAGCTTTGCGTCTACTGGTACCAGTACCAAGCACCACTTCTGCCAAACCGTCTACTTGGCAACTCACGGTAAACTGTTGATTGTGCGCCTGGCCTTGGGTCGCCACAACTTCGTAAAGTGGCAATGCACATTGCCGACCCTGTAAAAATTCTTGTAATCGCGTTTTGGGATCTTTATGGCTGACGCCAGGTTTTATCGCAGCTAAGTGAGGAGCAAACCAACGCAGCACGACTTGACGACAGGTCACTAAATCGCTTTCTAGGTACATGGCACCGAGCAAAGCCTCCACTGCATCAGCAAGAATAGATTCTCGCCGATGGCCGCCGCTCTTCATTTCTCCTGGCCCCAGCACCAGATATTTACCAAGCTCAAATTGCTGGGCAAGCTTAGCTAATGAGCGACCACAAACTAAAGTGGCGCGCATTCGGCTTAAATCGCCTTCATCTATTTTCGGAAAGCGTTCAAACAGGGCCTCAGAAATAATAATTCCTAACACCGAGTCGCCTAAAAACTCCAGGCGTTCGTTGTGTTGCGCCGCCGCACTACGGTGAGTTAAGGCTTGCGCTAACTGATCACGATTATTAAAACGATAACCAAACGCTTGTTCTAACTTATGAATAGGTGGTTTTGGTAAACTCACTTATTACTCCACGGTTCCGAGTCTGTGCCAGCGAACGCCAGTAGGAACCCATTGCGGTAGCCAGCTATTCCGGCTACGGTCCATTTCAAAACTCATCCAAATAAAAGTAGCACGACCTACCAGATAATGCTCTGGTACAAAGCCCCAGTATCTACTATCTTCAGAATTATCACGGTTATCACCCATAAAGAAATAGTGTCCTTCGGGTACTATCCATTCATCAGGAGCCGTGCCTTCTTGCTGATAAAAATACGGAGTACGTGGTGCAATAGTTGGATCAATAAGAATTTCGTGGGTCACATTACCCAACTGCTCTTGGTAGCGCACCAAAGGAGTAGACCGGCTAAAATAAACTTCATCCTGAGCCGTCACATCCCGTTCAATCACCTGCATTTGTGGACATTCACTGGATTGCTCAACACATGCAGGCTCTAAATATAACGTTTTATTACGATATATTATCCGATCGCCAGGCGTACCAATGATTCGTTTAATGTAATCCAGTTGCGGGTTACCTGGATATTTAAAGACCGCAATATCACCCCGTTGTGGGGTACCAGTTTTCATTAATTCGGTACGAAAAATAGGATCTCGTAAGCTATAACTAAACTTTTGTACCAAGATAAAGTCACCGGCCAACATGGTTGGCATCATCGACGCTGAAGGTATTCTGAACGGCTCAAAAATAAATGAACGTAGAATAAGTATCACGAACAACACCGGAAACACCGACTGCGCAAACTCGGCTAAGCGCCCTTGAGGGGCAATCCGAGCTCGCGCCTCTTCATCCAACTGTTGTTGCAAACGTTGCTCTTCAGCTTGAATACGTTGCAAGCGCACTGGCTTTTTGTAACGTGCGTCATACCACCAGAGCGCACCTGCCACCAAGGTGACAATTGTCAACAACACCGAATAAAAATTGGCCATTCGTGCTTTTTCCTTATCGTGACGCCAATGTCGTCTTATTTACCAACCTTGAGTACAGCTAAGAAAGCTTCTTGCGGAACTTCAACATTACCTAGTTGCTTCATCCGTTTTTTACCTTCTTTTTGCTTCTGCAGTAATTTTTTCTTACGACTAACATCCCCGCCATAACACTTAGCGATAACGTTTTTACGTAATTGTTTTACCGTCGAGCGCGCGATAACATGCGTCCCAATAACTGCCTGAATCGCAATATCAAACATCTGGCGCGGAATCAGTTCCCGCATCTTATCGACTAACTCACGGCCACGACCTTGCGCATTATCGCGATGAGTAATCATCGCTAAAGCGTCAACCTTGTCACCGTTAATTAACACATCCACTCGCACCATATCGGCTTCTTGAAAGCGCTTAAACTGATAATCGAGTGAGGCGTACCCACGGCTTGTTGATTTTAAGCGGTCAAAAAAGTCCATCACAACTTCAGCCATAGGTAACTCGTAGGTTACTGCAACTTGTTTGCCATGGTAGGCCATTTTCGTTTGCACGCCGCGCTTGTCGACACACAAAGTAATCACGTTGCCTAAATAGTCCTGAGGCACCAAGATATTTGCTTCTACAATGGGTTCATAAATGATGTCAATGTCGTTAAGCGCTGGCAAATTTGCTGGGTTATCCACGTTAACTTCTTTGCCGTCTTTTCTTAAAACCTTGTAAACCACCGTCGGTGCAGTGGTAATAAGATCTATGTCATACTCTCGCTCTAACCGCTCCTGGATAATTTCCATGTGTAGCATGCCCAAGAAACCTATCCTAAAACCAAAGCCAAGCGCAGCCGAGTTCTCCGGTTCATAAAACAACGAAGCATCGTTGAGAGATAGTTTTGCTAGAGCATCTCGAAAGTTTTCGTAGTCATCTGAAGAAATGGGGAACATGCCCGCGTACACCTGTGGCTTAACTTTCTTAAAGCCTGGGAGTGCTGCATCGGCTGGTTGCTTAGCAAGGGTTAAGGTATCGCCCACCGGCGCCCCAAGAATTTCCTTAATACCGGCAATCACAAAGCCTACTTCACCACAGCGTAGAATACCTGTTTCTGTAGGTTTCGGTGAGAAAAAGCCAACTTTATCGATCTGGTAGGATTGTCCGGTAGACATCACTTTCATCTTATCACCGGCCCGCAGCGTCCCGTTCTTCACCCGAACGAGAGACACTACTCCTTGATAATTATCAAACCATGAATCAATGATCAGCGCTTGTAACGGAGCATCTGGATCTCCTTGTGGTGGAGGTATTTGACGAACAATTCGCTCAAGGACTTCTTCAATACCAATCCCAGTTTTTGCGGAGCATTGCACCGCATCAATCGCTTCGATACCCACAATATCTTCAATTTCTTCAGCTACCCGCAGTGGATCCGCTTGCGGTAAATCGATCTTGTTCAAAATCGGCACAACTTCAAGATCCATTTCAATTGCGGTATAGCAGTTTGCTAATGTTTGCGCTTCTACACCCTGCGCTGCGTCAACCACTAGCAAAGCACCCTCACAACCAGCCAAGCTACGCGACACCTCATAGGTGAAATCTACGTGTCCTGGTGTATCAATGAAGTTTAACTGATAGGTTTCACCATCTTGTGCCGTGTAATGTAACGTTACACTCTGTGCTTTAATAGTAATGCCACGCTCTCGTTCTAGGTCCATCGAGTCTAATACTTGGGCGGCCATTTCACGATCAGTTAGGCCTCCACAATGCTGGATGAGACGATCAGACAACGTTGATTTACCGTGGTCAATGTGCGCAATAATTGAAAAATTGCGAATATTTGCTTGCTTAAACGCCTTATCTGGCATTAATGCCCCCGCAAAAACAAAATAGGAATACGAATTAACCGCTGATCATACTGATAATACGGCGAGTAACAAAGGATTTTCGGAGAAATCAGCTGATTTGTACTACTTTTAGCTGCTTGTTAATCTGAATATCGCGTTGTGATAGCCATTTTTTAAGACCGATAAAACTCAATCCAAACCCAGCAAATGCCGTCAAAATGATCCAGCCTTCAGACCAACTGGTAACCTTAGTTAGCAGCATTGCTAGTAGAGTTAACACAACGATAGGTAGGCCGTACATAAGTAATGAAAAGTGCGTTAAGGTTTGCTCTGGCAAGAGCAGTTCTAACTGTTCGCCAACACGAAACTCGCCCATCGGTTTAGCCACCCGAAACTGCGCTCGGCGGTCCGCAAAGGCTTTAGATATCACTCCAGCACCGCAGGTGTTTTGTTGTGCACAACCACTGCAGCCGGTTTTGAGTTGGGTAGCTACTAACAGGCTCGACTCATCCACTGCAATAACTTCAGCTAGTTCACGAATCATGTTTTATACCTACATTAATCAGGCTGACCCAAAGCCATATTCTCGCCAATTCGCTGCAGAGTTGCAACCGGCAACTTGCCCACTACCGTTATCGCATAACCATTCGTTTGCGTATTAAAGAGCGAGTCGACTCCCTCTAACGCCAATCCCGGTAAACGCTGACTATCGCCATCGGTAACATAAATCGATACCTCAGTTAAGCCATCACTAAACAGAAAGTAATCGGTAGCTAATCCGGTGTTGGAAAGACGACGATGATGTTGAGCTTGATGGCTAAAGCCACTCGGTAACCATTGTGGATAGAGGCCAAATTGTAAGGGCTCTTGTTGTTGGTGGTGATATAGTCTTGGGGGCCGCTGAACGCCCTCTAATGCTTGCAATGCAATCGGCGATGCGGCGGGAAGATCGATAGAAGTCAGTTGCAATTCTTCTAAGACTTCGCGTTGTGGCGTAAGCATTTGCAAACGCAGTAGCATACCGGTTTCACTGTCTACCCATAAATCGTAGTGATAACGATAGTTGTCTCTACTCACCAGACGAAGATATTGAGCCATACGGCCGACAATTCGGTGTCCTTCAACGGCAACAACTTGATAGTGATCATTGATGTGAGAAAAAGATTGATAAAAAGCTCGAGGCAACAGTCCCGGTGTGATATCTGTTTGCACAAAATAAGAGCGATCTGATGGCTGAAAATAATAAGAGGTTTGATTACCTAACCTTAAAATTCTGACGTCTGCCCCATTGAGGTGTTGCAGTAACTCAACTTCAAGACCGTCTTCTAAAACACCATGAGACCATTGTAAAGGCTGCATGCGTTGTCCCTGACTACGCACTAACGTAGCCTGAAAATTTAACTCGCGTAATGCAGACGCCATGCGATTAAACCAGTGCTGCCCTATATTCTCAGCTTGAGTTACTGCATCTTCGTTTAAGTTTAAGTTAGGTTGTTCCATTGCCGCGGCGGGCATAAACAAAAGTGTTGCTCCGCTAAGCAGAGCAACAGCAAAGGCATGTTTAATCATTCTGTGGCGCTTGTGGCTCAGGTTGTTGGGTCTCTGTAATCGCAGCTTTTTTCGTCTGTTCTTGTAACGAAATATTCAACTGTCGTTGATGATCTAGCATATAAGCCTCTAACAGCATGCGCTGCTCAGCAACTTCTGCCGCACTCGGCTGTTGATTGGGTACCACAGTATTAAAACTTACTGGGTTACGACCGCCAAAGGGGTTAGTTACTAAAGCCGGTGTCGTCGGCTCAAGTATCTCTGCTTCAAGTTGACCATTGATACCGGTTTGCTGTACCGATAATACCGCAACAATCGCAACACTTGCCGCAATCGCAACACTTGCTGCTGGCTTTAACCAGCGCATAGCTGCTTTGGCAGATGCACCACCTTGAGTTAGGTTCGGCTCTATTAATTTTTTCTCAACATTTACTGTAGTTTCTGCAGCGACTGCACTTGCCACCTTGGCACTAATATCTACTTGCCAACAGTCGCTTTGTTGGTGTCGAATGACTTGCCCAATAAAGGCATAACGTTGCCATGCTCGATGAGCTTCTGGATCACCTAACACCTCATCGAAATTAGCGCTGAACGGACTGACTTCATCATCAAGATCACTCGTGTGACCATCTAACAATGCTGAAGTAGTTTGTAAACGACGCTCTGACATAGTTATTCCTCAGTAATTTTGCGCACTTATATTTAACGCTCTAATAATGGCCGCAACTGCTGGTCTATTGCTTCACGAGCCCGAAAAATTCGAGACCGCACAGTACCAATGGGGCAATCCATTTCAATCGCTATTTCTTCGTAACCTAAACCTTCCATCTCACGAAGGAGAATCGCTTGGCGTAAGTCCTCTGGTAATCCATCGATGGTCCGCATCACCACATCACGAATCTCATCGGTCAGTAATAAACTTTCGGGCGATGCTCCGTCTTTGAGAGCACCAGCTCCTTCATAATATTCTGCTTCTTCTGCATCTACATCACTCGCAGGAGGTTTTCGCCCTTGCGATACCAAATAATTTTTGGCGGTGTTTACAGCAATTCGATAGAGCCAAGTATAAAAAGCACTATCACCTCTAAAGTTTGCCAAAGCTCGGTAAGCTTTCACAAAAGTTTCTTGAGCTACGTCTGGCACATCCGCAGGCTGCTTCACGTACCGCGCTATTAGGCTCATCACTTTGTGCTGATATTTTTTAACAAGTAAATCAAACGCTCGTTGATCACCTTGTTGAACTCGTTCTACCAGGGCTTTATCTGTATCTAAATCGCTCATCCGAGCTTGTTCTCCTCAACCCCTTGGTACGTCAGATGATAGGCCCCGTTTTTCTTATCTGTAGCTATGACCTATCACCGAGTAAAAAGTTCGCAAAAAAAATTCAAAAGAGTAAAATCGGGTTTATCTATTTGGCAACACAGCGTCTTGCACGCGGATATCCAACATATTTTATGGAACAACACGCTCATTATCAATGCGATGTGCTAGTTATTGGCAGCGGTGCTGCAGGTTTAACTTTAGCTTTACAGTTAGCTGCTCAAACTCGCGTTATCGTTTTATCTAAAGGCCCTCTCACTGAAGGTTCAACCTACTACGCGCAAGGAGGCATTGCTGCCGTCTTTGACGAGAATGATAGCATTGAAAGCCACATTGAGGATACGTTGATTGCGGGCGCCGGTTTATGTGAACCGGCAGCTGTAGAGTTTACCACTCGCCATGCGAAGCAAAGTTTACAGTGGCTGATTGAACTTGGAGTCGGATTCGACCGCGTTGCTGATGAGCAAGGCCAACCTCGTTTTCATTTAACCCAAGAAGGCGGTCATAGTCATCGCCGTATTTTGCATGCTGCTGATGCAACTGGTAGAGCAGTTCAAACCACCCTAGTAGATGAAGTTAAAAAACATCCCAATATTCAGGTCGTCGAGCGCGTCAATGCGATCGATTTAATTACCGATAAGCATATCGGTGGTAGCAGTGGTCGCTGTTATGGCGCCTATATCTGGAATCGAGTTACCGAACAGGTGGAAACCATAGCCGCAAAGTTTGTGGCATTGGCTACGGGCGGTGCCTCGAAAGTGTATCAATACACCAGTAATCCGGATATCGCTAGCGGTGATGGTATTGCTATGGCGTGGCGAGCTGGCTGCCGAGTCGCTAATATGGAATTCAATCAGTTTCATCCAACCTGCTTGTTTCACCCTAATGCGCAGACTTTCTTGCTGACAGAAGCCTTACGAGGCGAAGGCGCTGTACTAAAACGCCCTGATGGTAGTAGGTTCATGCCTGATTTTCATGAAGCCGCAGAACTAGCGCCGCGCGATGTGGTGGCGAGAGCCATCGATTATGAAATGAAGCGTCTCGGAGCAGATTGCATGTATCTAGATATATCGCACAAACCAGCTGCTTTTATACGCGAACACTTCCCGAATATTTATGAAAAGTGTCTAAGCCTCGGGATTGATATTACCCAGCAACCGATGCCAGTGGTACCAGCGGCACACTATACCTGTGGTGGCGTAAAGACTGATTTAAATGCGCGTACTGATATCCATAACTTATATGCTATCGGCGAAGTCGCCTACACAGGTCTTCATGGTGCTAACCGCATGGCTAGTAATTCGTTGTTAGAATGCTTGGTCTTCGCCCGTTCGGCAGCACAAGACATTTCCGCACGTGTTAATCAAATGGAATTATTAACACAACTTCCTGCTTGGGATGAAAGTAAAGTCAGTGATTCTGATGAAGAAGTGATTATTCAACACAACTGGCATGAATTGCGCCTATTTATGTGGGATTACGTTGGTATTGTTCGCACCAATAAGCGCTTAGAGCGTGCATTGCGGCGAATTGAGTTATTACAGCAAGAAATTCACGAATATTATAGCCACTGTAAAGTTAGTAATAACCTACTCGAATTGCGAAATTTGGTTACCGTGGCAGAACTCATCGTGCGCTGCGCCATGGCACGTCATGAAAGCCGGGGTTTGCATTACAACTTAGACTATCCTGAGTTACTTCCGAATGCCCAACCCACTGTACTCACGCCGCCGCAACAGCCATCTCGATAATCGTCGATAATCAGCCTCGCTGACCCAGCCTTGCCAGCACCACCACCATCGGTGCTGGTGCGGCTGGTCACTTTGGTGTAGCCGTACTAGCAAAAACCAAGGTGTGACCCAACTCAATGCTGCTGCCTGCCACTGACGTTGATCTAAATCATCCAGTTGCATCCAGTTACCGGTCTCTGTGTCGACTCCCCAAATCTGAGTCGACACAGCAAACCGACGCCAAGGCTGTAGGGCTAGCCGCAGCAGCGCCACTAAACTTTTACTCGGCTCAGAATAAACTCCACCATGCCGGCTAACTCTTTATCTTCACACTCTTGATGCCCCATAAACCAAGCAAAGAGATCCGGATCATCGCACGTTAGTAGACGCCGAAAGGCTTCTTGCTGAGCAGCGTCTAAGTCATCGTAAGCATCTTCTACAAATGGCATAAATAGCACATCAAGCTCTAGCATTCCTCGGCGACAAGCCCACCGTAATCGGTTTTTATTTTTTAAAGATTCGGCGTTTTGTTGAAGTTTTTGCATGATGATTCCTTCTGACCCATAAAAAGTACTTGTATAATCATAATTCGTCCCCACCTTTGACATTAATAGCGGAAAACGAGGTGATTAGCGTGTTAACAACAGAGTTTACCAAAGCTCCCCCAGAATACGTAACGGTTTCATTGCCAGAATACGGTGTAGTATCTCTAACTGGACCACAAACGGATACGTTTTTACAGGGACAGCTTACCTGTGACATGAACCAACTTGGAGACTCTAATTGGTTATACGCAGCTCATTGTGACAATAAAGGAAAAGCACTTAGTACTTTATTCGTGACGCGTTGGCACGAAAGTGTACTGCTTATTACGACGTTACCTGCACTTCAGGCCTCTTTAGCTCAATTGCAGAAATTTGGCGTGTTTAGCCAAACTACCATTGTCGATGAGTCTACTAACCTAAGCGTTTATGGTTTATTTGGTACTGCCGCACCAGCGCGGTTAGCGGAACAGCTCCAACATCCGTTATGTAGTAACTCGCTACAAGCAGCTACACCTACAGAAACTGCGGTGGCATTACAATTAGGTTCCCAGCCAGACCAGTTTCTGATTGTTAGTAAGCAAGATGACTTACCTACTAACTCTGAAAGCAAACTATGGCATACCCTGGAAATAGAGCGTGGCCGAGCTACCCTACTTTCAGGTACAATACAGGAATACGTACCCCAAATGCTTAATGTTCAAGCATTAAATGGCATTAGTTTTACGAAGGGGTGTTATATCGGCCAAGAGACCATAGCCCGGATGAAATATCTGGGTAAGCAGAAGCGTGCACTTTTTCGTCTTCGTGGCCAAGCTGAAATGGCAGCTCCAGGAGCAACCATAGAACAGCAGCTTGGCGACAATTGGCGGCGTGCCGGCACGGTAATTAATGCAGTGAGCCATGCCAAGCATCAACTCGACGTATTAGCAGTGTTGCCCAATGATATTGAAGCATCTACGCGATTACGACTGAAGGATGATGACGCGAGTCTTTTGGAAATTTACCCACTGCCTTATAACTTGGATGAATCATGACTCAATCAATTAGCCAGGACAAAGTTGTTGGTATTCACTACACCGTGAAAACCAAAGAAGGAAACGTACTAGACCAATCAAAAGAAGGTCAACCACTCCAGTTTATCTTTGGCCGTGGCATGTTAATTAAAGGACTAGAAGACGCTTTAGCCGGCAAAGTTTCTGGTGATAAGTTTGATGCAGAAATCGCCCCTGCTGACGCTTATGGCGAACGCCACGAAGGTCTTATTCAGACAGTTCCACGGAGCCTGTTTGGTGATAATGAAGTTGCCGTTGGTATGCAATTCCGTGCAAGTACTGACCACGGTGAGCAATCAGTAATGATTGTCGACGTAGCTGACGAAGAAGTTACTGTTGACGGTAACCATCCGCTAGCTGGCGTTGAACTAACCTTTAACGTTGAAGTAGTGGAAGTTCGTGATGCAGATCCGAGTGAACTTGACCATGGTCACGTTCATGCTGACGGTAATCACCAGCACGGCTAACTAACCACATCGACTTAATAATGATAAAAGGCACAACTCTATCTGAGCTGTGCTTTTTTATTTATGATGGGATCGTCCTGAAGCGCTTCCACTTTTAATGAGTGAAAGAAGCTTTCGGCACAGGCTTTGTCACAATAATTTACTTTTCGGAGCATCACACACTAACGTTGCGGTGTGTTCATGCCTTACTGCAAAACTGATGGCTTTTGCCACCAAGCATCGCATTGACACGAAACCTTGCACCGTCTCATCTGAATAGTGAATAGTTATGACTTATCTTGATGTGCTCGCCCTGTCTGAGGAAGTCGAGCGCGATAGCCAATCTGGGAAGTTAAGCAGTGAGTTGCTGGCTCAGGGGCAGACGCGATATGGCAACATGGCAGATTACCCAGATCACCTTGTTCGAACCACGCCCGACGGTAAAAAGTCACTTGGCCACTGTAAAGATGGCGAATTTGCTGAAGAGCTTTTGTCTGCTTTTCGACTCACAATATATTTACAGCTTTTTGTATGGTAAGAAGTCCGAATCGTCGCAGCTTATATCCTTAATATAATTATTTAATTTCTTCTTCTCCACTTCGCTTAAACGCTTAAAAGTACTGTTGGTTAAATTAAATAAAATATTATTTCCACCAGCCAATTCTTTCACTATCTCACCACTGTCATTAGTCTCGATTAAGTAGAATACATAATCCACAGAGAGAGATTTATCTTCGTTAGGTTGGAAGCCTTTTTCTAAAATATCTAAATACTCTTCGGGTATCGAATATCTATGTATAGAAAAATGCAAAGAATAAGTCTTACGCAAACGCTCTAAAGTTGTTGGAAAAGGGCTATGAGACCAAAACCCGTTATAAAACACTTCAACATTGTCAGCTTTGACCGTAGACGACGATAGTAAAAAAATCAGTAAGATTAGTCTAACCACAAATTTCTCCTCCCTCACCCTGATTGTGCCAAACAACATATTGCTCTTAAATATCAACCAAAAT
>NZ_JANFPJ010000002.1:0-613 GCF_032227045.1 Pseudidiomarina fusca | reverse complement strand
ATTTTACTCACTTAGCTCGGTGTCCAAAAGTACTGGTACGGATCATTCTGAACACTACCGGAATTAAAGTTCTTCTGCCGTTACCAACGAGATGTGAACTTTTACGATAAGAAACTGATGGCTTTTGCCACCAAGCATGGCATTGATACGAAACCTTGCACCGCCTCATCTGAGTATTGAACAGCTACTACTTGCCTTGATGTGAGCAAAAAAAACAAAGCCGCGCGAGGGCGAGGCTTTGGATTTAAAGGTTTATGCCTTCAATATATTAAGCTACATGCCATTTTTCTTTTTCAAGACTTTAATCAGAACATTTAGATTTAATATGTAAAATAAAATAACTATAAAAACAGAAGCTACTTTAAACCAAGAAAATGCATATTCAAGGCTCCAGCCATAGCTATAATAAAATAGTAAAGTAATCGCCCCAACCCCCAGAACACTTGCTATGGGAATATAAAAAACATATTGGAGAATTAGTTGCTTTTTTGTCATATGTACTAACACCCTCCATTATTCTGTCAACTGGGTCATTACTATAAAACCGCCCTATAACTGAATCATAGTATCGTGCCTGCATATAACTCAAGCCTAAGTCATTATCGTACTTATA